>NZ_SOFW01000011.1:0-135888 GCF_004402315.1 Cryobacterium sp. TMT1-3 | reverse complement strand
ACCCCGCAAAACACTCGGCGGCATCACACCCACTCAAGCCATGCAACGACTACTGTCAGAGCCAGAAATACCCATCGTTGCGACGACCGGTTGAATCCGCCCACTGGTTCATGCCCATCCTGGCCCAGTGCGCCCGAATTTGGCACGCTCCGATGCGGCCACGGTACCGGCCCGAGCGCCGAACTCTCAGCGCCCGGGGGCTAATTCAGGAAATCCGAGCAGGGAAACGCGGGGTCCCGCGAGTTTCCGGGGCGCACCGAGCCTGACCACCCGACTTTCCTGATTTAGCCACAGAGACACCGGCTCTCTGGGCAGAAGAACGGATGACGGCGGCCCGGCAGGTCGCGCTGCCAACGGATGTCGGCGGTCACGCCCTTCCATTCAGTGGAAGCAACCGGTAGCGTGGCCGGTTATGAGCGGAAAACCAGCACAGAAGCGCGTGAGCGCCGGCGTCGCGGCCGTCGACGATCGTTCCGTCGCGGCTCGACTCTTCGCCATTCTCGACGCCTTCGCCGCTCCGGCCGGGGCGACTTCGCTCACACTGACCCTCACGGCCATCGCTCAGCGGGCCGGCCTCCCGCTCTCGACCACGCACCGGCTCGTGGCCGAGTGGGTGGGGTGGGGCGGTCTGAGCAAGCACGAGAATGGCCAGTACTCGCTCGGCATGAAGCTCTGGGAACTCGGCGTGCAGACCCCCACGGCCCGCAACCTGCGCACCATTGCCCTGCCCTACCTTGAAGACCTCTACGAGACGACGCGCGAGCACGTGCACCTCGCCATTCTCGACGGCCGTGATGCCCTGTACCTGGAAAAGCTCTCGGGCCACCACGCCGTGCGCTTGATCTCCCGGGTCGGAGCGCGCCTGCCACTGCACTCCACCGGGGTTGGCCTGGTGCTGCTCGCCTATGCCCCCTCCGACGTGGTGCAGCAGTATCTCGCGACCAGCCTGCAGCGCTTTCTGCCGCGAACGGTCACCGAGCCCGAGGCGGTGCGCAAGCGTCTCGCCGAGATTCGCCTGCTCGGCCTCGCCCGAATGTCCGAGGAGATGACCGCCGGCTCAAGCTCGATCGCCGCCCCGATTCGCGACCGCACCGGCCAGGTCGTGGCGGCGGTCTCAATCGTGACCCGCACCACCGACACCATCGATGCGGAGCAGGAGCGGGCGGTTCGGGTGGCCGCCCAGGGCGTCAGCCGGGCGCTCGGTTATCGCCGGGCTCAGCAGTGAGCTGAATCGACATATTGTCAACACTTTCACTGAGTGGAAGACGTGCACCGGGGAGCTGACCGGCGCAGCACACTGATCCCACACCCCCTGTCATCGTCGCTAGGAGAACCTGTGCCCCACGAAACCACCCGCGTCGCTATTATCGGCGCCGGTCCCGCCGGTCTTCTCCTCAGCTGGGCCCTGCAGGGCGCCGGCATCAACTCGATCGTCGTCGAAAACCGTTCGCAGGACTACGTGCTGGGCCGCATCCGCGCCGGCGTCCTGGAACAGGGCTCGGTCGAAACGCTGACCCGTCTCGGGGTCGGTGACCGACTCGCATCCGAGGGATTGCAGCACGACGGCATCTACCTGCAGTACGCCGGCGAGCGCCACAACGTGAACTTCAACGAACTGATCGGCCGCACCGTCACCGTCTACGGCCAGCAGCAGGTCGTCAAAGACCTCGTCACCGCACACGAACAGGCCGGATCGACCATCTACTACGAAGCCTCCGACGTGGCCGTCGACGGCCTGTTGACCAAAAACCCGAGCGTCACCTTCGTGCACGACGGAGAACGGCACACCATCGACGCCGACTTCGTGGTGGGCGCCGACGGTTTTCACGGTATCTGCCGTGCGTCGATCCCCTCCGAAGAAATCACACTCTTCGACCGCAGCTACCCCTACGCCTGGCTCGGCATCCTCGCCGACGTCGCACCGTCCTCCGACGAGCTCGTCTATGCCCTGCACGAAGACGGATTCGCCATGCTCTCGATGCGCTCTCCCGCGGTGTCCCGCCTGTACCTGCAGGTTGACCCCGCCGACGAGATCACGAACTGGTCAGACGACCGCATCTGGGAGGCCCTTCACACCCGCCTCGGCACCCCCGGCTGGAGCCTGGCCGAAGGCCCGATCACCGACAAATCGATCACCCCGATGCGCAGCTTCGTCGCCTCGCGCCTCGCCTACGGCAACCTGTTTTTGGTCGGCGACGCCGGCCACATCGTGCCGCCGACCGGCGCTAAAGGCCTGAACTCCGCCATCTCCGACGTCACAGAGCTCGCGGCGGCCCTCACCGCCTTCTACGCCGACGACGACTCCCTCCTCGCCGGTTACAGCGAGAGCGCGCTGGCCCGGCAGTGGCGGGTGCAGCAGTTCTCCCGCTGGATGACCGAGATGCTGCACACCAGCCCCGGCGACCTGCAGACCGGCGCCTTCGACTATCGCAGCCAGCTCGGCCAGCTCGACTACCTCACCCATTCATTACTCGCCCAGCGCATGCTCGCCGAGCAGTACACCGGCCTCAAGCTCTAACCCGGATCGAGGAGACCATGACCCAGCAGACCACACCGCGCCGCGGCACCGGCCCGGCCAGCCAGAATGAGATCACCGCCGAGATCGAAGCGATCGAAACGGATGCCGCAGCCCGCGTCGCCGCCGGCGCCCCGCCCGAACTGCAGCCGCGCCGCGACTACCCGCCGTACCGCAGTTCCCTGCTGCGCCACCCCACCCACGAGCTCGTGCGCGTCGACCCGGAAGAGGTTGAGCGGGTCTCGCCCGCCTTCGGCCACACCGACGTCAACGTGCTCGAAAGCGACCTCACCATTCAGCACGCCGGCGAACCGATCGGCGAACGCATGACCGTGAGCGGCCGCGTGCTCGACGGCGAGGGCCGCCCGGTGCGACACCAGCTGATCGAGCTGTGGCAGGCCAACGCCGGCGGACGCTACGTGCACAAACGCGACCAGCACCCGGCTCCGCTCGACCCCAATTTCACCGGGGTCGGCCGCGCCATCACCGGGGACAACGGCGAGTACTCGTTCACCACGATCAAGCCCGGACCTTACCCGTGGAAGAACCACATGAACGCGTGGCGACCCGCGCACATCCACTTTTCGCTGTTCGGCACCGCCTTCACGCAGCGGCTGATCACGCAGATGTACTTTCCCGGCGACCCTCTGTTCGCGCTCGACCCGATCTACCAATCCATAGCGGATGCCGATGCGCGCGCCCGACTTGTCGGGCAGTACGACCACAGCCTGAGCGTGCCCGAATTCTCGCTCGGCTACCGCTGGGACATCGTGCTCACCGGACCCAAATCAACCTGGATGGAAAGCGAAGACGCCGATGAGTGAGCCCACACCTGCCCTCCAGACCCCGTCACAGACCGTCGGCCCGTTCTACGGTTACGCGCTGCCCTATGCCGGCGGGCCCGAGCTGGTTCCCGGGTACCATCCCCGCGCCATCCGCTTTCACGGCACCGTCACCGACGGCGCCAATGAGCCGATCCTCGACGCCCTGCTCGAGATCTGGCAGGCCGACGAGAGCGGCGCGCTCGTGCGAGAACTCGGCAGCCTCGACCGCGATGGCTTCACCTTCACCGGATTCGGCCGCTGCGCGACCACGATCGCCGGGCACTACACCTTCACGACGCTTAAGCCGGGGGCGGCCGGCACGGCGGCACCGTACATTCTGGTGACCGTGTTCGCCCGCGGAGTCACCCATCATCTGTTCACCCGCGCCTACTTCGCCGAAGACGCCGCGCTGCACGAGGCCGACGCCGTGCTCAGCAGCCTGCCGGCCGACCGCCGCGACACGCTCATCTGCGTCTCCGAAGGAATCGTCGGTGGCGCCGAATCGTACCGTTTCGACATTCGTGTGCAGGGCGAGAACGAGACCGTCTTCCTGGATTTCGATGCCTGAGCACACCTTTGACGCCGGGCTGCTCAACCCGCTCAGCCACGGCACCCGCGAATGCGAGCTGACCAGCGATCAGGCCTGGCTGCAGGCCATGGTCGACGCCGAACTCGCGCTCACCCGGGCGCTCATCGATGCGGGCGTGGCCCCCGAGTGGATGCTCACCGTCTGCGACGCACTCGCCGACGCGAGCCAGTTCGACCTCGGTGCGATCGCCGCCGAGGCGCGCGGCGGCGGCAACCCGGTGATTCCGTTTGTGAAGCACCTCGGTCGGGCGGCCGAAAGGATGCGCGCCGGAGCCTCCGATCATCTTCACGTCGGCGCGACCAGTCAGGACATTCTCGACACGGCCGCCATGATCGTGGCCCGCCGGGTGACCGGCGAACTCATCCACCAGCTCGATGCCCTCGGTACTACCCTCGCCGACCTCGCCGACGAACATCGCGGCACCGTGATGAGCGGCCGCACCCTCGGCCAGCAGGCTTCGCCGACGAGCTTCGGTTTCGTTGCGGCCGGCTGGCTCGATGCCGTGCTGCTCATCGTCACCCGACTGGACGGTATTGCCGACACCCTGCCCGTGCAACTCGGCGGAGCGGTCGGCAACCTGGCCGTGCTCACCGAAATCGCCCGGGCTCGACGCAGCGACGTGGTGGCCGCCGACGTTCTGCGGGTCGTGCTGGAGCGCTTCGCCCACCATGCAGGCCTGGTCGTGCCGCGCCTCAGCTGGCACACGAACCGGGTCGTGATCTCCGAACTCGCCTCCGTGCTCGCCGCCGCAACCGGTGTCGCCGGCACCATCGCCCTCGACGTGTCGGTGCTGTCCCGCACCGAGATCGCCGAGGTCAGCGAACGCCTCGCCCCCGGCCAGGGCGGATCCAGCGCCATGCCGCACAAGCGCAACCCCGTCTCAGCCGTACTGATCACGGCGGCGGCGTTGCAGACGCCGGGTCTCGCATCCACTCTGTATGGCAGCATGCTGGCCGAAGACCAGCGTCCGAGCGGAGCGTGGCACGCGGAATGGCAGTCGCTGCGGGTGCTCGAACGGCTCACGATCTCGGCGGTGACCGGTGTGGCGTCGCTCGCTGCCCGCCTCGACGTCGACCGAGACCGCATGCGGGCCAACCTCGACCTCACCGACGGGCTCGTGTTCAGCGAGCGGGTCACCACCATTCTGGCCGAATCCGTCGGGAAAACCACCGCTTTCGCGCTCGTGGAACGCGCCTCGCAGGAGGCATACGAGACGAACCGGCCGCTGCAGGTCGTGCTCGCGAGCGTGCTTATCGCCGAGGGCTGCAGCGACGCGCTGCGCGCTCAGATCTGGGCCACGTTCAACTATGAGGGCGAACCGGGCCAGTCGGCGGCCGGCATCGCGCGCGTCGTGCGTGAGTTTCGCCGGCGAGCGGATGCCGCGAAGCGAGCAGTGTCGGTGGCAGACGATATCGTCGAAGCAGACGCCCCTTCGACCAACGACGTGAGGATTTCATGAGCCAGCCCGTGTTGCTCTGCACCGTCGAGCCGGCGCGAAACGGCAACCCCAACGCGCCGCTCATCGTGCTCGGGCCCTCGCTCGGCACCACCACCGATCTCTGGGTGAGCGTCGTTCCCGCGCTCGCCGAGGCCCACCGGGTGCTCTGCTTCAACCTGCCCGGGCACGGATTCAGCCCGCGCGCGACTGAGGCGTTCACGATTGAAGAGGTCGCCGACGCCGTGGTCGGCCTGGTCGACTCGCTGTCTGTCGAGACCTTTGTCTACGCCGGCATCTCGCTCGGCGGCGCCATCGGACTCGCCCTCGCCGTGAACCACCCCGATCGCCTCACGAGCCTCGCCGTGCTCTGCTCCGGTGCGAAGATCGGCACGTTTGACGCCTGGACCGACCGTGCCGCCGGCGTGCGCGCGAGCGGCACCCCCTCGCTGATAGCCGGCAGTGCGGCCCGCTGGTTCGCGCCCGACTTTCTCAGCCGCAACCCCAAGGCCGGCGCCCACGCGCTCAACCAGCTGCTCGATATCGACGACGAATCGTACGCACTCGCCTGCGAAGCGCTCGCCGTCTTCGACCAATCCGAGGCCCTCAGCAGCATTCGCACGCCCGTGTTGTGCGTCTCCGGCGAGTTCGACGAGGTGACCCCCACGGCGCATCTACACCAGCTGGCCGCGCGCATTCCTGGGGCGACCACGGCCGTGATCCTGGGCGCCGCGCATCTGCCATCGCTGGAGCGCCCGGCTGAGGTCGGCGCACTGCTGAACGAGTGGATCGCCGGGGCCGGGGCTGCGGGTGTGGGTGCGGCTGCGGCCTCGCAGCCGGGCGATGCGGCCGAGCCGCTGTCGGCGCACCGCACCGCGGCATCCGCTTACGCCGACGGCATGGTTGTGCGCCGCGCGGTGCTCGGCGACACGCACGTCGACGCGGCAACCGCCGCGATCACGCCCGAGACCGCCGTGTTCCAGGACTTCATCACCCGCTACGCCTGGGGCGAGATTTGGACCAGGCCGGGTCTCGACCGGCGCACCCGCAGTTTTCTCACCATTGCCGCGCTCGTCACCGGCGGGCATGAGGGCGAGCTGGCGATGCACGTGCGGGCCGCGCTGACAAACGGGCTGACCCGTGCCGAGATCAGCGAGGCCATTCTGCACACCGCCATCTACGCGGGCGTTCCCGCCGCCAATGCCGCGTTCGCCGTGGCCCGGCACACCTTCGCCGGGCTCGATGCAGCTTCGAACACTCCCGACGACTCCACCATCCGGCCCAGCTGAAGGACCTCGCATTATGGACAAGACCTATCCCTCCGCTGCGGCTGCCGTCGCCGATATTCCCGATGGTGCTTCGCTCGCCGTTGGCGGGTTCGGCCTGGTCGGTGTGCCGATCGTGCTTATTCGGGCGTTGCTCGCGCTCGGCAGTAGCAACCTGCACGTCGCGTCGAACAACTGCGGCGTCGATGGGTGGGGGCTGGGCGAGTTGCTTCGCGAGGGTCGGATCAGTCGGGTGATCGCGTCTTATATCGGTGAGAACAAGGACTTCGCGCGCCGGTATCTTGGCGGTGAACTCGAGGTCGAGCTCACGCCGCAGGGCACCCTGGCCGAGCGGTTGCGCGCCGGTGGCACCGGAATTCCGGCGTTCTTCACGGCAAGTGGTGTGGGCACGATGGTCGCCGACGGTGGCCTGCCGTGGCGCTACGGCCCCGACGGCGAGGTGACGGTGTCGAGCCCGCCGAAGGAGACCCGGCGCTTTTCCTCGCTCGGCAGTGAGAAGGAATACGTGCTGGAAGAGGCCATCGTCACCGACTACGCCCTGGTGCGCGCGAAGAAGGGTGACCGTCACGGCAACCTCGTGTTCGAGAAATCGGCGCGTAACTTCAACCCGGTGGCTGGGATGGCCGGCCGCATCACCATCGCCGAGGTCGACGAGTTGGTTGAACCGGGCCAGATCGACCCGGACGAGGTGCACCTCGCCGGCATCTATGTGAACCGCATCGTGCAGTTGGGTGCGGTGGACGCGGCAGATTTGCCGATTGAGAAGACCACGACGCGGCCGCGGCCGTCGTCTGAATTTGGAGCGAACTGATGGCCCTCACCCGCAACGAAATGGCGGCCCGCGCCGCCCAGGAACTCGCCCCGGATTCGTATGTCAATTTGGGCATCGGCCTGCCGACGCTCATCCCGAACTTTCTGCCCGAGGGCGTGCACGTGGTGCTGCACTCCGAGAATGGGGTGCTCGGCGTGGGCCCCTACCCCTGGGAGGGTGAAGCCGACCCCAAGCTGATCAACGCCGGGAAAGAGACCGTCACTGTCAACCCCGGGGCGGCGTATTTCGATTCGGCGCAGAGCTTTGGCATGATTCGTGGCGGGCTCATCGACGTGGCCGTGCTCGGCGCGATGCAGGTGAGCGTGGTCGGTGACATCGCCAATTGGGCGGTGCCGGGCAAGATGATCAAGGGCATGGGCGGTGCGATGGACCTCGTGCACGGCGCCGACACCGTCATCGTGGTGATGGAGCACGTGACCAAGTCCGGCGAGTTCAAGATCAAGAAGGTCTGTGACCTGCCGCTCACCGGTAAGGCCGTCGTCACGCGCATCATCACCGACCTGGCCGTGATCGATGTCACCCCGGAGGGCCTGGTGCTGCGTGAGGTTGCGCCCGGCGTCACCGTCGACGAGGTACAGCACGCCACCGAGGCGACCCTGCTCGTGCCGAGCCCGCCGACTACCATCACGACTCTGATCGGCGCCGGCGCATGACGCTGTCCGCGCTGCCCGGGGCTATCCTGACCACCACGATCGTTATCGGAGTCACCGCATGACCGCTACCGCGCTGCGTCAGGTCGTTATTTGTGAACCGCTCCGCACGCCGATCGGCCGCTTCGGCGGCGCGTTCAAGACGGTCGCGCCGGCCGACCTCGCCGCGACCGTTATCGCCGCGCTCATGGACCGCACCGGCCTCGACGGTGCCGTCGTCGACGATGTTATCTTCGGCCAGGCTTACCCTTCGGCGGAGGCTGCGCCGGTCGCTCGGGTCGCCGCCCTCAATGCGGGGTTGCCCGTCACGGTCGGCGGGGTGCAGGTCGACCGCCGCTGCGGCAGTGGCCTGCAGGCCGTCCTCGACGCGGCGATGCAGGTGCAGACCGGGGTGAGTGATCTGGTGATCGCCGGCGGCGTCGACGTCATGAGTCAGGCCCCGCTGTACACGGTCGATTCCCGCTGGGGCCTGGCCGGAACGGCCGGCGTGCTGCTGCGCGACGCCCTCGGTCGCGGCCGGGAAACCGCTGGTGGACGAAACTATCCGGTGCCGGGCGGCATGCTCGAAACCGCTGAGAACCTGCGCCGCGACTACAACCTCGACCGGGTCGAACAAGACGCCCTCGCCGTGGAATCCCAGCGCCGTGCCCTCGCCGCCGTCGCCGACGGGTGCTTTCTCGAGGAGATCGTGCCGGTCACCGTGCCCGGCCGCAAGGGTCCCGTCGTGGTCTCGGTCGATGAAACCCCGCGCGAAACCACCCTCGAGGCCCTCGCCGGTCTCAAACCGATCATGGGCAAAGCGGATGCCGCCGCCACCGTCACCGCCGGCAACGCCAGCGGGCAGAACGACGCCGCAGCCGCGTGCATCGTCACCACCCCGGAGCGCGCCGCCGAACTCGGCCTGACCCCGCTGGTTCGGCTGGTCTCCTGGGCGCGGGCCGGCGTCGAACCCTCGCGCATGGGCCTTGGCCCGGTGCCCGCCACGAAGCTCGCGCTCGAGCGGGCCGGCCTCGGTCTCGCCGACATGGATCTGATCGAGCTCAACGAGGCGTTCGCCGCGCAGGTGCTCGCCGTCACCCGGGAGTGGAACTTCACCCCGGAAGACTGGGCCCGCACCAACGTCAACGGTTCCGGCATCAGCCTCGGCCACCCGGTCGGCGCCACCGGCGCCCGCATCCTCGCCACCGCGAGCCGCCACCTGCAGCGCACCGGCGGCCGTTACCTCCTCGAAACCATGTGCATCGGCGGCGGTCAGGGACTCGCGGCCGTCTTCGAACGCGCCTAACGGCATCCGCTTCGCCGAGGTGTGAGTTTGGGTGCGAAATTCGCTGAAAATTGCCCCAGACTCACACCTCACTGAGCGGATGGCTACCAGCGGGCGCTGCGGGCGGCCAGCGCGGTGCGCAGACTCGCGGCTTCCCGCAGCGAGCGGCAGCCGCGTCGTCGCCATCGGCGAAGGCGTCACCGAGATCAAGGTGGGCGACCGCGTTGGCAACGCCTGGCTGTGGAGCGCCTGCGGCACCTGCCAGTACTGCCGCACCGGCTGGGAAACGCTGTGCGAGTCGCAGATCAACGGTGGCTACAGCGTCGACGGATCCTTCGGTGAGTACATGATCGTCGACGCCAGGTTCGCCGTTCCGTTGCCCCAGGATGCCGACCCGGTCGACATCGCGCCCATCCTCTGCGCCGGCGTCACCGTCTACAAGGGGCTCAAGATGACCGAGGCCATCGCCGGCCAGTGGGTCGTCGTCTCCGGCATCGGCGGACTCGGCCACATCGCCGTGCAGTACGCCAAGGCCATGGGCTTTCGCGTGGTGGCGGTCGACGTCGCCGACGACAAGCTCGCCCTCGCCACCACGCACAGCGCCGAGATCGTCATCAATGCGCTCCACGAGAACCCGGTCGAGGTCATCCAGGCCAAGGCCGGCGGCGCCCACGGCGTGCTCGTCACCGCCGTGCACCCGGCCGCCTTCGGCCAGGCCATCGGCATGACCCGCCGCGGCGGCACCATCGTCTTCAACGGCCTGCCGGCCGGCGACTTTCCGGCGCCCATCTTCGATATCGTGCTCAAGGGCCTGACCATTCGCGGCTCCATCGTGGGAACCCGCCAAGACATGGAGGAAGCCCTCGCCTTCTACAACCGCGGCGAGATCCACCCCACCGTCTCCAGCCGCACGCTCGGCGAAGTCAACACCGTGCTCGACGAGATGCGCCACGGCAAGATCGACGGCCGCGTCGTCATCCAGTACTAACGCACCAGTAAAACGGATGCCCGGAGTCGCCTGTCGAGGCGGCCCCGGGCATCCGTTACCTGCGTCGCGGAATCTCGCCGAGCCGTGAGTTTCAGCCCGAAACGCGTCGAAACCCACGCCTCGGCGACTGCGGGGGCATCCGTTTCGGCGCGACCTGCTATTGGAACGCGGAGATGCCGGTGATGGCGCGGCCGACGACGAGGGTGTTGATCTCGTAGCTACCCTCGTAGGTGTAAAGCGCTTCGGCGTCGGCGAAGACGCGGGCCATGCCATAGTCGGTGGAGATTCCGTTGCCGCCGAGCACCGAGCGGCCGAGCGCGACGGATTCGCGCATGCGGGCGCTCGAGGAGGCCTTGGCCATGGCGGCGTGCTCGGGCCGCAGCGTGCCGGCCTGCTGTAGTTGGGCGATGCGCACCATCGTGCCCAGCGACGACGTCGCGTTCTCGAGGATGCGCACGAGCTTCTCCTGCACGAGCTGGAACGACGCGATGGGCTTGCCGAACTGCTGGCGTTCGAGGGCGTAGCGCAGGGCGTAGTCGTAGGCGGCGAATTGCAGTCCGACGGTCTGCCAGCCTACCCAGACTCGGGAGTTGGTGAGCAGCCGGTTGGTGTCGCGAAAGCTCGTGGCTCCCGGCAGCCGGTCGCGTTCGGCGACCACGACATTGTCGAGGGTGATGGTGGCGTTCTGCACGATGCGCAGGGCGATCTTGTTCTCGATCTTTTCGGCCGTGAACCCGGCCAGGGCTGAGCTGACGATGAAGCCCTTGATCTGGTCGTCGGCGGTGTCGCGCGCCCAGACGAGTACGTTCGCGGCGAAGGTTCCGCTGCCGATCCAACGTTTGACGCCGTTCAGGATCCAGGAATCGCCGGAGCGGCTGGCGGTCGTCTCCATGTTGCGGGAGACGTCGGAGCCGTGCTCCGGTTCGGTGAGCGCGAAGGCGCCGATCTTGCGCAGCGAGACGGCGTCGGCCAGATACCGTTCGCGCTGGTCATCGGTGCCGAGCTGGGCGATGGCCGCCGCGAACAGACCGCTGTGCACGCCGACGAAGGTAGAGATCGAAGCATCAACACGGGACAGCTCGACGGTCATGAACCCGTGCAGCAGAAAGTTGTCACCGCGCGCGCACAGGTCGACGAGGTTGAGGGCGGTGAGCACGGGGATGATCTCGAACGGAAAAGTGGCGTTGTTCCAGTGCTCGGCCACGACCGGGCGCACGTCACGCTCGAACACCTCACGGGCAGTCGCCACAAGCTGCTGTTCCTCGGGGGTGAGCAGGTCCTGGTAGGAGAAGAAATCGGCGGTCGGCCCGGTGAAGAATTCGGGGGCGGGGGCATCCGCTGCGCGGTTCTCGACCGGGGTGTTGTCGACGACGATGCTCATGGGGATGGTCCTCTCTGACCGGGTACCCCTGAATTCTGCGCCAGTACGCGGAATTGCGCAATCTATTGCGCCACAACCGTGCAGATTGCCCGAACGGATGGCGATTGGCACGCGCAGCCTGCTCGTTCTGCGATGCCGGGCAGCACGCGTCACCGGGAGCTGGCGACCCGGCCCGTCGCTGGCGTTTCGATGTGCGGATACACGTGTCGGTGGCGGTGTCTGCCCTGGGAGCAGCCACAGACATCGGCTCGAGGGTCGGGTGCCGTTCATGGAACCGGCGCTGCGGCTGGGCACGTCCCAGACCGAGCAGCCGCCTCGGATGCTGCCCCGTGAGAGCGCGTGATCGAGGTGTGAGTGTGACGCCCGTTTAAACGATTCAACGTCGCGAGACTCACACCTCGGCGCAGCGCGGCCCGCAGCGCGGCCTTTCAGCGCGAGGCGGAGGCGTTCATGGTCAGCACGTCGGTGCCGTCCTGGTCGTGCAGGGCCAGCGTCACCGTCACGACACCGAGCGTGCCGAGAGATGTCACGTGGGTGCCGCCGCAGGGGATGCGCGCGCTCGCGCCGGGCAGCTCGCACACCCAGTAGCGGCGGTCGGTCAGCCGGTCGCCATCGCGGTCGACGCGCACCCCGGCATCTGTTTCGATCCAGCCGGTGAGGGTGGCGTTGACGGTCGCTTCGATCGAGGCGAGCGCCTTGGCCAGGCCCTCGACCGCGAAGCCCTTCTTGCGCAAGGACTTGCCGAGCCGGTAGGTGTCGACGGAGGCGTTCGGCCCGATCAGGGATTCGTCGATGGCGAGGCCATCGAAGTCGGGGCGGCCGAGCGCGTCGGGGCGTACCTCTTTCTTCCAGCGGTCGGCGAGGGCGGCGTTGAGCGCGAGCGAGGCGAGGTGGCAGCCGGTGTGTCCGGCGCTCGTGGAATCCCGCAGGCCCTCGTCGACCTCGACGGTGACGGTGTCGCCGGCCGACAGCCCGGCCGCATCGACCACGTGCACCACGACGAAGGCCCAGCCGGGCGTTCCCTTGGCCACCGGAATATCGACGCCGATGTACAACGCCGATCCGTCGGTCGCTCCCACGATGGCGTCCTCGACCGGCCAGAAGGCAGCGCCGTGGTGCAGCAGCGCCAGGTCGGGTCCCTGGTCGGGCCAGCCGGCATCGACCGGATGCACGCAGGTCGCGTCGAGCAGTACGGCCGAGCGTCCGTCGCCCAGCGGCATGGAATGCAGCACGGTCGCCTGGATGTCGACGGCGCCGCCCGGGTAGAGCACGCGGGTGTCTTCGGTGGGCAGGGTCATGGCTGGTCCTTTCTATGCGGCCGGGCGGCGAAACGGATGCGGTCAGCCCGGCGGTTGCGCCGCCACCCGTGGCGAATCGACCGGTCACGCCGTGGCGCGCGAGAAAAAAGGGTGCCGCCACGATCGTGGCGGCACCCCGTGCGCTGGTTGGAACCTAGCTCTTGCGGGCCCGAGAAGCGGTCTCTTCAGACTTCGCCTTCTTGTCGGCCCTCTTTTCCTTGAGGGACTTGTCGGCAACCTTCTTGGTTGCATCCTTTTTCGGTGATTTGTCAGCCATTGTGTACTCCTTCGCGCCGAGCCGTGGGGCCCCGTCACCTTGAGAATACGCGGGTTTGCCGCAAACGTCATCTTGCACGACCGACCGGGCGCCCCGAACCGGTCACCCCGGCCAACCCGGCTCGACGAGCCCTGTGCACGGCTGCCGGTGTGCCGTATGCTGTCGCTGCATTGAACCCCTACCTCGTTGAAAGGTCACCGTCATGAGCCATAGCGCCACCTACCGGGCAGTACTCTTTGGACCGAACCCGATCGCCGCCGGAACCGAGGTGGAGCTGGAATACATCGACGGCGAATACCAGGACGTGATCGTGCTCGAGGCGGTCGAAGACACCGAAACGATCAGTCGCACCTACAAGCGCGGTCGCGAGACCGAGGAACCCATCCCGTACCGCTTCGTCGAGGAAGACGTGGCCGAGGACGAGGGCGAGGCTGACGTTCCCAACTGACCGGCGGCGGCATCCGTTTCAGAGCGGATGCAGCCACCCCGGATTCTAAATTCGCTTGGTGGAGTCGCGGCCGAGCCGCACCGGCAGGGCCATCAGTGGTCCCACGAAGCGGCGCTGCAGCCGGCGGGCCGGACCCCAGACGATCTGCACGACGTACTGCGACAGCAGCGCACCGGCAGCGAGGGCCATCGCGATGCCTGCTGCGGTCAGCAGTGAGAGCAGCCCGTTGATGTCGCCCTCGGAGAGTTTGAGCAGCCCACGAAACAGGGTGAGCCCGGGAACGAGCGGCACCAGGGCCGTGACCATGATCACGAGCGGGGGAGTGCGCACCATGCGCGCGGCAACCGCCGCGAGCAGGCCGACGCCGAGGGCGCTCGCCGCCGACGCCCAGACCAGGCCGAAACCTCCCGCAATCCCCGCGACGAACAGAAATTCGGCGAGGGCGCCCAGCACGCAGACCACCCAGACGGCCCGCCAGGGAACCTGCACGGCGAGCGCGAACCCGATCACGATCACGACGGCGGCCACGAGCAGCACCGGCAGCACGGCGAGAGTCACGATCGGGTTCGCATCGATCTCGAGCATGAGGCCGAATCGGGCGAGGAACAGCGCGGAGCCGGACACTCCGCTGACCAGGCCGGCCGTGATCAGCAGCGCTTCCACCAGCCGCGCCGTGCCGGTGAGATAGAACCCCGACAGCGTGTCATGCACGGCGCCGAAGGTGGTCACACCGGCGAGAAGCATGATGATGGTCGCCACGATCACCAGGGAGGGGTTCGCGGTGGGGTCGATCACCCCGACGATCGCGGCGACGATCGGGCCGATCGCGCCGCCGACAACGGTTTGGTAGAACAGCGGGACCTGGCGGTGATCGAGCACCGACGTGATCCAGTCGATGATCCAGGTCGCCACGAACGCGGCGATGATCACCGTCGGTCCGGCGCCGATCAGAATGGCGGCGCCCGTACCGACCAGACTCCAGCCGATGCGCCGCCACTGCCGGGGCACCTGCGGCTTAGAGCTGACGATGGTCGCCAGAATCTTGCGGGCCTCGTTCACGTCGATCGGTTTCTCGATGATGTCCGCGATCAGCTCCGAGGTGGCAGTGAGCTTGGAGTAGTCGAGCGTGCGGTATTTCACATTGCGGCTGCGGATGATCGACTCGTGCGTCACCGCGTCTTCCTGCGTGAGCGTGATCGTCGTATGGGTGATGTTGGCGTCGGTGCCTTTGAGCCCGTAGGCGCGGGTGAGCGCGATCATGGCGGCGGTCGCATCTTCGGCACCGGCTCCGGCGGTGAAGATAACCTCGGCGAGGCGCATCGTGAGGTCGAGAACAGATCGGGTGTAGCCGGAATGGTCGAGGGTGATGGCGGTGGTTTTGCTGAAACTCATGAGGTCTGCACGTCCAGAGGGCCCAAAACGGATGCTGCGGCGGTCGCGTGCGCGGAATCCGCGTCGGAGGGGTGGAAGAAACCGGCGAGCACATCGCGGTAGAGCCGCCCGAGTTCGGACGTCGCGCCGTAGGCGGCGCCGCCGGCAACCTGCACGGCGGTGTCGACAACGAACTTGGCGTTCTGCGTGGCCCGATATTTGAGCCCGGAGAGCTGGGCGAACCAGGCCGGCCCGACGGTGAAGGACCGGTCGTCGACAGCGCGGGCGAGAGCGTCGATCTGCGGGTAGATGCCGTCCATCGCAATGACAAGGTCGCCGACCCGCCAGCGCGCCACGGGATCCTGCGCGTGCATGCGCCCGTCGTTCTTCAGCGAGGTGCGCCGGTTCGCGCCCAGGGCGGCGAGTTCGAGGGCGCGCGCTCCGATGCCGGTGTACACGGCGCTGAGCAGAATCTCAAAGTTGGCAAAGATTCCGGCCACGAGCGGGTCGCCGTTCGGGCCGACCGGCAGCCGCCGCACGACCCGGTCGGGACGGGCCAGGGCGCGCTCGAGCACGGTGCTCTGGCTCTGGCTGGCGCGCATGCCGAGGGTGTTCCAGTCGTCTTTGGAGCGGATGCCGGCATCCGCTTTCTCGAGAAACGCCCAGACGATCGCCGGGGCGTCCGGGTTCGACGAGTCAAGGCCGAGGGTGCCCAGTCGGGTCCAGGCGGGCGAGAGCGAGGTGAAAACCTTGGTGCCGGTGAACCGGTAGCCGCCATCGGGCTGCGGGCAGGCATCCGTTTGAGAACCGAACAGCACCAGGTCGTTGCCGGGTTCGCTCACGCCGAAGGCGAAGATTTCGCCTTGGCCGGCCTCCTCGAGCAGAAAATCGAGGGAGTGGTCGCCCTGCGCGTGCAGGCTCGCGGCGACGGCGGTCCAGATCAGGTGCATGTTCACGGCGAGGGCGGTGGCCGGTGCGTGCGCGGCGAGCAGGGTCTGGTCACGCACGGTCTGCGCCAGGGTGCGGCCGAGTCCGCCGAACCGGGTCGGTACCAGGGCGCGCAGGTAACCGGCCGCGACGAGTTCGGCCAGGTCCTCGGTGCAGAACGCGTTATCCCGGTCGTATTCCGCGGCTCTCGAGCGGATGCCGGCCAGCAGCTGCGCCGACAGCAGCGGCTTGTTTTGGTCGGTGGCGGGTGCAGAAATGGGCGCTGCCGGAGAGGTTTCGGGCAGGGCTATCGCAGGGAGGAACTCGGTCACACCGACAAGCCTATGCAGCCTTACGACGCCGCGCGAACAGCCGCACGATCAAAAGCACAATTGCCCCGAAAATCGCCAGGACCACCAGCCAGGGCAGGGCCACTCCGAGGCCGATCAGCAGGCCACCGAGCGCGGTCACGAGCGCCGTCCAACCGGCAATGATGCCGGTCCAAAAGTTGTCAGGGCCGCCGGCGGCGACGGTGCCCTCCGAAACCAGTTCGAGCTGCACCGTGGAATAGTCGATCTGGTCGGAAAGGAAGTCGCGCTGGGACTGCAGGCTTTCCAGCTCGCCCTGCCGGCTCGACAAGGCACTTTCGATGCTGATCAGGTCGGCCGTCGTGGTGGCCGACGCCATCAGGGCCAGAAGCCGGTCGACCGAGGTGGTCAGCGCGGTGATGCGAGCGTCAAGGTCCTGGCTCTGCTGCGTGACGTCCTGGGCGGTGAGCGAGACGAAATTGACCCGGCCGAGTTTCTTGAGTTCGGCGATGGTGTGGTCGAGTTCGTCGGACGGAATGCGCAGGGTGAGGGTCGCGCTCGCCGACTGAATGTCAGTGACCGGGTTTTCGCTGCGACTGTCGACCCGGCCGCCGGCCTGTTCGGTGATGGTACGGGCCGATTCGCTCGCGGCGACCGGGTCGGCGGCGGTGATCGACATGGATCCGGTGGTGATGACATCCCGGTTGGACGTGTTGACGTCGCCGGTGGTGCCGGTGACCGAATTGTCGGGGGTGCCCTCCGCCGGAACGACACCGTCCGACACGCGCCCTCCGGACGAGTCGGTGCTCACCGAGCCGGAGCTGTTTGCCGTGCAGCCAGCCAGCAGCACGGCCGTCAGCAGCACCGCGATCACACCCCAGGTTTGTCTCATGCCTTACTGTATGAGCGCGCCGACGGCGCACACTGGAGGCAGTCTGGGAGTCGGATCACAATTAGGACTCGACGTCTGCCCCCCGAAGTATGGTCGTGGAGTCGGCCGTTCAACCCGACTGCACACACGATCAGGAGGACAACATGGGATTCGTAGACGATGCCAAGGATGCACTCGACGCCACCGGTAAGAAGATCGGCCGGGCGGTAGACGACGCCAAGGACCGCATCGAAGACCGGGCCGATGAGGCCAAGGCCGATGCCAAGGTGAAGAAGGCCGAGGGTGAGGTCAAGCACGCCGAAGCCGAGCGCAACGCGACCGAGGCCAAGAATGATTTCAAGGCCACCCTGCGCGACGATAATTAGCCTATGACCTGGTGGGCGAAGCGGATGCGCAGAATGCGTCGGCCTCGCCCACCGCTGTTGCACGTGGCAACGGATGCCGGAACCGGCCCGGTCGTGATCCTCGTGCACGGCATCGCCTCGTCGTCGGTCACCTTCTACGAGGTGATCCCGCTGCTCACCCCCAACCACCGGGTGATCGCCGTCGACATCCTCGGGTTCGGGCAGTCGCCGGCGCCGGACGGGTGCGAATACCGGCTGGAGGATCACGTCGGGGCGCTGGCCACGACCATCCGCTCGTTGAAGCTGCGGGAGCCGTTCGTGCTGGTCGGGCATTCGCTCGGCAGCCTGATCAGTACCCGCTACGCCACCATGGAACGGCACGGCCCTGTTGCGACGTTCTGGCGCCGGCTGAGCGGTCGCGGCACGGTGTCGCGCATGGTGCTCGTGGGGCCGCCGGTCTACGTCTCGCCGAGCGATATCGGTGACCCCCGGGTCAAGGCGCGGGTGAGCGCCTACCTGCGCGCCTACGATTTTCTGCGCGCCAACAAGGAGTTCACGATGGCCAACGTCGCCTTCCTGTCGCGGCTGCTGCCCAAGGGCATCTTCGAGCTGACCGAGAAGACCTGGACTCCTTTCATCAAGTCGATGGAACACTGCATCGAATCGCAGACCGTGGTGAGTGATATTGCGAGCCTCACCGTTCCGGTCGACGTGATCTACGGCGCGCTCGACGCGTTCATCGCGCAGGGCAGCCTGACCATCATCGAGCGGATGCGCCACGTCACCATGCACCGCGTCGAGGCCAACGACCACATCATTCGCCGGCGGTTGGCGCGGGTGCTCGTGAAGGTCATCGACAGCTGAATGCGGGGCGCCCGGGGTGCCGACGGCCGCGGGTCGAGCCTGGGCCGGCATCCGTTGCGGCGTGCCGGGTCGTTACGCAGTCGGGTAGGTCACGCCGGTGAGCTGCTCGGACATCGACCAGAGGCGGCGGGCATCCGCTTCGTTGAGTGAGCGCGGCGGAAGCCGAGCCGGCGCGGGGGCGCCGGTGAGTTCGCCGAACCCGCCGGGACCGTAATAGCCGCCGCCGGCCGCTGCCGGGCTCGTCGCCGCGTAGAGCGCGGGCAGGATTCCCTGGTCGACCTGCTGCCACATCCAGCCGATGCGATGTGAGGCCTTGTTCGCGGCCAGAAAGACCCGCGCCGACGCTCCCTTGTGGGTGGGGCCGGTGATCTGCAGGTTCGTAACGGTCGCGCCGGGATGCGCGGCGACACTGCGCACGCCCCAGCCGCCGACGACGCTGCGCCGGTTGAGTTCGCGGGCGAACATGAGTGTGGCCAGCTTGGAAAGTGCGTAGGCACGGTGCGGCCGGTAGCGCAGGCTCTGCAGGTCGTCGAAATCGAGGCGTCCGGTGCGGGCGATGAGGCTGGAGAGGCTGACGACCCGGCTTGAGGTGGCCTCGCGCAGCAGGGGCAGCAGGTGGGCGGTGAGGGCGAAGTGCCCGAGGTGGTTGGTGCCGAACTGCAGCTCACAGCCATCCTCGGTCTCGTCGCGCACCGGCGGCATCATCAGGCCGGCGTTGTCGAGCAGAATGTCGATCGGGCGCCCCTCGGTCGTGAGTTCCTCACCGAATCCGGCGATGCTCGACAGGGAGGCCAGATCGAGATGACGGATGCTCAGGGTCGCCTCCGGGATCTGCTCGCGCAGGCGTTTGACGGCCTCGACCCCCTTCTGTTCGTTGCGCACGGCGAGGATGACCTCCGCGCCGGCCCGGGCGAGTCGGCCGGTGAGACCGTAGCCGAGACCGCTGTTGGCACCGGTGACGACCGCGAGCCTGCCGTGCAGGTCGGGAACATCAATGTCGGGGAGAAGTTTGCTCGTGATCATGGGTCTCCCGTTTGTCGTGGAGTTCTATCCAACCCGTTCAGACGGCGGAAGTCACGCGGTGGCCCGGCCGCCGGGCGGATTCACGGGCGGCTTCACGGGCGGCTTTTCGGGCGGCTTTTCGAGCGGCCGACGATGGCAATGGCGGCGATTTCATGGCGCGCGGGAGTTGCGCCGGTGCGCGCGAGGCGCAGCTCCGGCGCACTGGCGCAGGTCCAGCCGTCGCGTAGAGCGGGAGTGCGCCGACGGCGAACATTCGACGCCGACCGCCCCGCTCGAATACACTGGAGTCTGGTCGGGCCGCAGTAATCCCGGGTTCCATTATTCGCCGCTTCGAGCGGCCTCGCGCCGAGAGGTGCTCTGCGGCCCGGCCTTCTGCATTCCAAGCGCTGGCGCGCTCAAGTCCGGCAACAGGCATCCGTTTGAGCGTAAAATCTGGCCGCGCGACCAATCCGTTACCGACTTCGCACCGAACCCTAGTCATGGAACGGGACGAGACCTGACATGCTAGATCTCATGACTGTTGAATCCGCCGGAGACCTTTCGCCGGCAGCCCCTGCCACCAAGGAGGAGCTGCTCGGTCGAGTAGCCCACGGCGACCAAGCGGCCTTCGGAGAACTGTATGACCAGATCGCCCCGCGGGTGCTTGGCCTGGTCAAGCGTCTGCTCATCGATCACGCCCAGTCGGAAGAAGTGACCCAGGAGATCTTCCTGGAGATCTGGCAGTCGGCGTCGCGGTATGAGTCGACGCGTGGTGGTGCGAGCACCTGGATCCTCACCATGGCGCACCGGCGAGCGGTCGACCGAATTCGGTCGTCGCAGGCTGGACGTGACCGCGATACCAAAATCGGAATCCGTGACCTGGCCGTTGCCTACGATCACGTGGCCGAATCCGTTGAAGTACGAATCGAACATGAAAGGGTGGAGAGGGCGATGACTCGATTGACTCAGCTGCAGCGTCAGGCTGTGAGCCTCGCGTATTACGGCGGGTTCAGTCACAGCGAGGTCGCCGACATGCTCCACATTCCTTTGGGCACCGTGAAAACGCGGCTCCGCGACGGACTCATCCGCCTGCGCGACGAACTGGGCGTGGCATCATGACCGAGCACAACGAAACCCATCCGGCCGACCTCGCCGGAGCCTACGCCCTGCACGCCCTCGACGCCCAGGACACCGCAGCCTTCGAGGCGCACCTCGCCGACTCCGAGCGGGCGCGCATCGAAGCCGCCGAGCTGAACGACACCGCGGTGGCCCTCGGCCTCGCCGTGGCACCCGTGCAGCCTTCCAGTGCGCTCAAGACCAACCTCATGTCGCTGCTCGCGTCGACCCCCCAGCTTCCGCCGCTTCCGCGGGCCGCTGCCACAACGGATGCTCCCGCCTCCGCTCCCGGCGCGGCTGCCGTTGTTTCCCCGGTCGCGGCCGCTCCCACCGGGCCGTCGACACCCTCGGCGATGCCGGGGGACGGCGCGTCGACGGGGACCGCGCCGACCGGTGCATCCCGACCGGTCGCGGGTATTCGCTCTGCTGACTCGTCTGGCGCCGGCCGTTCATCGGCTACCGAGCGGGCGCAGGCGCGCTGGTTCAAGCGTCCGGCACAGTTCATGCTGGCTGCGGCGGCCGCCGCAGCGCTGTTCGTGGGCGGAACTTTCCTCGGTCAGACGCTCAACGGCAACCAGTTCGAGTCGCAGCAGGCCGCGAGTCTCGCGCAGATCAACGCAGCCGATGATTCGCAACGCGCCGCGACGACCACCGCCGACGGCCAAGAAGCCACCCTGGTCTGGTCGAACAAGCTCGGAATATCCGCGCTGCTGGTCGACAACCTGCCCGTGCTTCCCAGCGACCAGGACTACCAGCTGTGGTACATCAACGGCGAGGGTGCGGTCTCGGCCGGAACCTTCGACTCGAGCGGCGACGGAACCGCCTGGCGCGTGCTCGACGGCACGATGCACGCCGGCGACCAGGTCGGCGTCACCGTGGAGCCCAACGGCGGATCCGACCAGCCCACGACCAACCCGATCGTCGCCTTCCAGAGCTAGCCCTTCGGCCGTTCGCGCTGCGGTTGCGGCCGCACGGCGCTGGGGCGGGCGGCGATTCGGGCGGGGCGGCCGCATCCGCTCGTGCGAAGCGCATGCCCCAGTAGGCTCAGGGCATGAGACTGCCCTTCACGCTGCTGATCGACCCCGTGCCCGCCGACTCGCTGCAGCACGACTTCGCCGACACCTTCCACGAGATGGATTCCTCGGCGCCTGCCCTGCGCGTCGGGGAGCTGAGCACCCAGCGCGGTGACGGCATCTTTGAAACCCTGGCCGTCGTCAACGGGCACCCGCAGGAGGTTGAGCCGCACATCAGCCGGCTGCGCAACTCTGCGCGCATCTGCGAGTTGCCGGTGCCGAATGCCGAGCAGTGGCGGGCTGCGATCGCCTACGCCGTATCGCGCATTCCGCAGCGCGGCGAGATCGCCCTCAAATTCGTGCTCAGCCGCGGCGTCGAGCACGGCCCCGCGCCCACCGCCTGGCTGCACGCTGCCGCGGCGGCGGACTTCAGTGCGGTGCGGGCGGACGGCGTGCGCGTGATCACCCTCGACCGTGGCTATCCGCGCGGCGTCGCCGAGAAGGCGCCCTGGCTGCTGATGGGCGCGAAAACGCTCAGCTACGCCGTGAACATGGCGGCGATTCGTGAGGCCCACCGACGCGGCGCCGATGACACCATCTTTCTCACCACCGACGGCTTCGTCATGGAGGGCCCAACTTCGAGCGTCGTGCTGCGCATCGCGGGGGAGTACGTGACTCCCGCGCCGAGCGGCGCGATTTTACACGGCACCACGCAGCAGAGCATGTTCGACTACCTGCGCGCGCAGGGCGCCTCCGTCGACTACCGTGACGTCACCGTCGACGAACTTCGCCGAGCGGATGCCGTCTGGCTCGTCTCCAGCGTGCGCCTGGCCGTCTCCGTGGTCGCCCTCGACGGCTCTGATTTTCCGGCAGATCAGGCGCTGACCGACGCCCTGAACACCTACCTGCTGGCCCGCACGGCCTAGGCGGGCGCGGCATCCGCTGGTGCGTCAGTGCGGAAAATCGGCCAGAAACCGGGCAAATCGGTGCCGAACCATGGCGGACTGTGAAATTGTCCGCTGCCCCGTACGCCCGGCGCCCAACCGAGCCCTCGTGCCGCCTCGTGCCGCCTCGTGCCGCCGGGCCCACCCTATGAAACCGGGCCCGCGTTAGATCATGGGCCCACTTCCCGGGCCCGGGCCCGGGAAGCCGCGTGGCGCCGAAACCGGGCGGCGGGAAAGTGGGGGACGCGAGCGGGGAATCCGCTTAACCGGCCCGAATTGGGCCGAACTGCCGCGCCCACTAGGCTCTGGGATGACCGAGAGGAATAAATGAGAATTTCTGTCATTGGATGCGGCTACCTGGGAGCCGTTCACGCGTCGGCCATGGCCGAGCTGGGACACGACGTCGTTGGAATCGACGTCGACGCGGCCAAGATCGCCCAACTTGCCATCGGCAAGCCCCCCTTCTTCGAACCCGGACTTCCCGAGGTTCTGACCTCGGCCATGAGTAGTGGTCGCCTGCGGTTCAGCACGGACATAGCGGATGCCGCCGGCTCGCAGGTGCACTTCATCGCCGTCGGTACTCCGCAGAAGCCCGGCAGCTACAGTGCCGACCTGCGTTACGTGGATGCGTCGATCGAGTCGCTCATCCCGCATCTGGCCGACGGTGACCTTGTCGTCGGCAAGAGCACGGTGCCGGTGGGAACCGCCGCGCGCCTCGCCGACCTGATCGAGGCCGGCAGCGGCGCGTCGCTGGCCTGGAACCCCGAATTTTTGCGCGAGGGATTCGCCGTGCAGGACACCATTAGCCCTGACCGTCTCGTCTACGGGGTGGCGCCCGGCGCTCAAGGCGAGCACGCCACCGCGCTGCTCAACCAGATCTACGCCACGGCCCTCGCCGCCGACACCCCTCTGGTCATCACCGACTACGCCACCGCCGAGCTCGTCAAGGTCGCCGCCAACGCGTTTCTCGCCACCAAGATCAGCTTTATCAACGCCATGGCTGAGATCGCCGAGGTCACCGGCGCCGACGTGACCCAGCTGGCGGATGCCATCGGCTACGACGGCCGCATCGGCCGCCGTTTCCTGGGTGCCGGCGTCGGTTTCGGCGGCGGATGCCTGCCGAAGGATATTCGTGCCTTCACCGCGCGCGCCGAAGAGCTGGGGCGCGGTGAGTCCGTGGCCTTCCTCAAGGAGATCGACAAGATCAACCTGCGACGCCGCCAGCGGGTCGTCGACCTCACCGTGGGAGCGCTCGGCGACTCGGTTTATAACGCCAAGGTCGCGGTGCTCGGCCTGAGTTTCAAGCCGCACTCCGACGACGTGCGCGACTCGCCGGCGCTCGACGTTGCCGTGCAGTTGCGCGGCCTGGGCGCCGAGGTGGTGGCGACCGACCCGCAGGCCATCGAGAACTCGCGGGCGCGGCATCCGCAGCTGCAGTATTCGTCGTCGCTCGAAGACACCCTGCGGGGAGCGGATGCCGTCGTGCTCGTCACCGAGTGGCCGGAGTTTCGGCACCTCGACCCAGTTTGGGCCGGCGCGCTCGTGCGCACCAAGACCGTGGTCGACGGCCGCAACGCCCTCGACCCCGCCGTCTGGCGTGCCGCCGGCTGGACCTACCACGGGCTCGGGCGCCCCTAGCCCGGGTCTCGTATCCACCTGCGGGGCCTGTGGACGGGGCCCGGAGCAGTGCTTTCCGGGCCAACCTTCGGCAACCGGGCACAGTCTCTTAACGGGCCCCACGGACGGGGCCGGGGCCCGTCCGAGTTGTACCCGGCTTAGACTCGTATCAATGGGGCTTCGGGGAGTGCTCGTCGTGGCCCTCGCCGCCGCTGCGGCCTGGGGCGTGCACCTCGCCATACCGGGTATCCCCGGCTCACGCCGGCCGTCGTGCTCGGAATCGTCGTCGGACAGATCCCGGCCGCACGGCCAATGCTCGCCGGAACCCTTGCGCGCCCGGCCTGGCCGTCACCGCGAAACCGTTCATGCAGCTCGGGATTGTGCTGCTCGGCCTCACACTCAG
This sequence comes from Cryobacterium sp. TMT1-3, assembly GCF_004402315.1. NCBI lineage: Bacteria > Bacillati > Actinomycetota > Actinomycetes > Micrococcales > Microbacteriaceae > Cryobacterium > Cryobacterium sp. TMT1-3. Next base: position 111,300 of record NZ_SOFW01000011.1, on the reverse strand, counting down.
CCTGGTCGACATCATGGCGCTCGGTTGGGTGACCGTGCGCGAGCACCGTCGCCATCGTGCTCCTCACCTTCGCGGGCACCCTCGGGCTCGGCCGCTGATTCGGGCTGCCCGGGCATGAGCCCCTACTCATAGCCACCGGATTCAGCATCTGTGGCGCCTCAGCGATCGGTGCCATGAGCGGGGTCGTCAAGGCCAGGGACGACGAAACTGCCACGCCGATCGCCTTGGTGACCCTGTGCGGAACCCTCGCGATCGCCGTGCTGCCGCTGCTGTGGCATCCGCTCGGCCTAAGCGCCCTGCAGTTCGGCCACTGGGTCGGCGCCGGCGTGCACGACGTTGACCAGGTTGTCGCAATTGCGCAGATCGCCGGGTCGACCGTGCTGGCCGTGGCCCTCGTCGTCAAACTCCCCCGGTGCAGAAAGCAGCAGCGCAGATCCGCTGACTCAGCCACCGGCATCCGCCCTCACCGGCGTGGTTGTGACGGTTGGGTAAACAACCGTGGGCGAGTTTGCCTCAATAGCTGAGATTACGTCATAATCGCAGGACGTGCCCGAATGTCGGGCCGAACAGGTACCAGTTCCGAAACCCGAGTCGGAGGCTATACATGTCCGTTCAGTCCGTCCTGGAACGCCACGAGCGCGCCCCCGATCCCGCCGGCCCCACCCGGGGCAAGTCCGCCACCCGCACCTTCCGCGGCGACATCGAGGGCTTGCGCGCGGTCGCCGTGATCGTCGTCATTCTCGACCACCTGCTCGGCTGGCCGTCGGGCGGATTCATCGGCGTCGACATCTTCTTCGTCATCTCCGGCTTTCTCATCACGAGCCTGCTGCTCAAGGAGCACGCCCGCACCGGCCGGATCTCCCTCGTGGACTTCTATCGCCGCCGCATCCGCCGCATCCTGCCGGTGTCGTTGCTCGTACTCGTCGTCACTGTCGCCGTCGGCTACCTGCTGCTGCCGGGCGCGCGCGCCCTCAGCACCCTGTGGGACGGCATCTACTCCGCCCTGTTCGTCGCCAACTGGCACTTCGCCTTCGTCGGAACCGACTATCTGCAAACCACCAACGCCGTCTCCCCGCTGCAGCACTACTGGTCGCTCGCGGTCGAGGAACAGTTTTACTTCGTCTGGCCGTTCCTGCTCATCGTCATCTTCGCCCTCACCGGCCGCCGCACACTGAGCGCCCGCGCCCTCGTGACCATGGTTGCCGTCACGACCGGCGTCATCACCGTCGCGTTCCTGGCCTGGAGCTTCTTCGAAACGTCGACGAGCCCCGCTATCGCCTACTTCTCAACCGGCGCTCGCGCCTGGGAGCTCGGCATCGGCGCCCTCCTCGCCGCCGCAGCACCCGGCATCGCCAAGCTTTCGGCCGCCGTGCGTCCCGTGCTCGCCTGGCTCGGCCTCGCCCTCATCGTCGCCAGCCTCGTGCTGATCAGCCGCGACTCGCCGTTCCCCGCGCCGTGGGGTCTGCTGCCCGTCGCCGGAAGCGCCCTCGTCATCGCCGCCGGCATCGGTCGGCCCGAGCAGCGGCTGCTCTTTCCGCTAACCAATCCGGTGAGCCGCTACATCGGCAAGATCTCCTACTCCCTCTATCTCTGGCACTTTCCGGTCGCCATTCTGCTCGCCACCATCTTCGCCACCGACTCGCCGGTCTACCTGCCGCTGGCGTTTGGGCTCATGCTGGCCCTCTCGGTGTTCTCCTTTCACTTCGTCGAGGACCCCATTCGGCACTCACTCTGGCTCGAGAATTCCCAGACCCGCCAGCGAGAACGGATGCGCCGCCCCGCCACCCGGCACCGCCCCGGCCTCACCGCGGCCCAGGGCTGGATCGGCGCCCTCGTCGTCGTCACCCTCGTCATCGTGTCGGTCTCCTTTGTAGCGCTGAAGGGCGGCGCGTCGTCGGGCCCGGCCGCCGGCCCGGCCGCTCTCGGCGCGGACGCCAACCTGGGCATCGAGACGCCCGCTGAACCGGCCACCCTGTTGGCCGCCCGACAGGCAGCCATCACCGCGGCCCTGGCCGCGACCGCGTGGCCCGAAACCACCCCGGCTTTCGACGCGCTCGGCGACAACTCCGGCGCCCCGGAGTGGATTGACGACAACTGCCTCTCGGTCAGCGCGAAGAACGCCGCCGGATGCCGCTACGGCGACCCGGCCGCGACGAAGACCGCGGTGCTGCTCGGGGATTCCATGGCGATCAGCTATATGCCCGCCATTCGCGCCGCCCTCGAACCGCTCGGCTACAACGTTCACTCGCTCACCATGTTCTCCTGCCCGGCCGTCAATATCTCGGTCGCCCCCAAGAACGCCTCCGACGCCTCGGCCGCCACCTGCGACGACCACCACGCCTGGGTCTACGCTGAGGTCGCCCGGCTCTCGCCCGACCTCGTGATCATGTCGAGCCTGGCCGGCTCCATCGTGCGCCTCGCCAGCGGCAATGAAGGAGCCGTAGCGCTCACCGAATGGCAGACCGCGACCGCCGACACCATCACTGCGCTGCAGGGGTCTACCGAGCACGTGGCGGTGCTGTCACCGCCGCCGGCCAGCACGCCGTTCGCGGAGTGCAAAACCCTCACGAGCAACCCGGCCGATTGCGCGTACAGCCCGTCGAGCCTCTACCAAAAGGTCGTAGCGGCGGAGCAGTCCGCGGTCGAAGGGCACGGCGACTTCGCCCAGTACGTGAACGTCGTGCCCTGGCTCTGCGTCGACAGCAGCTGCCCGGCCGTCATCGACAACACCCCGGTGTTCTTCGACGGCCAGCACTTCGTGCGCGAGGCGAGCACCCAGCTCGGCCCGTTGCTCGCCGAGGCTCTGTTCCCGCCGGCTGCATAGGCGTCCTGCGGCGCCCGTTCAGAAGGTGGGTCATATTTCCGGGCCCGGGCCCGGAAGCTGGGCCCAGGTTAGGGCGGTTTCATGGGCCCAGTTGCATAAGGTGGGCCCGGCACGTAGTGGCAGCATCTGCGGGCGTGGGAATTCTGTCGCTCGCGCGGCCGAACGCTGATCGCGCCGGCCGTCAGTGCTCGCGCGGCCGAAACTCGCGCGGCCAGTCGCTCGCCCGAATGCGCTGAATCTCCTTGACCTCGCCGAGGGTTCCCCACTCGTCGAGACCCAGGCGTGACAGCGGGCGCAGCTTGCCAATGAGCGGATGCGCCCCGTCCAGCACCGCAGACGACACCGCTACCTGCGTCACCTCGCCGAACACGAGCGTGCAGTCGCCCATCGCCAGGGTCGAGTGCAGGCGGCATTCGATCGCCGCGGGGGACTCGGCCACCCGCATCGAGGCCACGGTCAGGCTCGGCTCCCTGGTGAGCCCGGCGCGGTCGAACTCGCTCTCGTCCGCTGCGAAGTCGGTGCCGGTCGCGTTGACCTCCTCAAACAGCGATTCCGGCGTGAAGTTCACCACGAAATCCCCGGTCGCGACGATATTGCGCACGGTGTCCTTCACCCCAACCGAGGTGAACTGCACGATGGCCGGCGAAACGGATGCCACGGTGAAGAACGAATGCGGCGCCAGGTTGTCGACACCCGCCGCCGACCGGCTCGACACCCACGCGATCGGTCGCGGCACAACGAGCGAATTGAGCAGGCGGTAGAAGTCGCGGCGGGGAAGGTCTCGGGGATCAAAGTCAGTGCGCACCCGCTCAGGCTAACAACTCCCGCCGCTGCGACACCCCGATATGCAAGCCCCACCCGCCGCCAACCCGCTTTGCCGCCACCGCGCAGCCTCGTCCGCCCTGCCACCCCGCCACCGCGCACAGCAGCCCGACGCTTGCCGCCGATAGAGTGGCCTGATGCCTACTCTTCCCCGCCTGGTGGCCTTCGACCTGGACGATACGCTCGCACCGTCCAAATCCGCGCTCGACCCGCGCATGATCGACCTGCTCGTGAAGCTGCTCGACGTCACCGAGGTCTGCATCATCTCCGGGGGCCAGTTCGGTCAGTTCCAGGCGCAGATCATCGACAACCTGCCGGAAATCGGCCCGGAACAGCTCGCCCGCCTGCACCTCATGCCCACCTGCGGCACCCAGTACTATCGAGCCGATGCCCAGGGGTGGACCCAGATCTACGCTGAAAACCTCAGCGACGACCAAAAGACGCGGGCCCTCGCCGCGGTCGAGCAGACCGCGCGCAGCCTCGGCTTCTGGGAGAGCGACACGTGGGGGCCGATTCTCGAAGACCGCGGCTCACAGATCACCTTCTCCGCACTCGGTCAGGCCGCCCCGGTCGCCGCCAAGATCGCCTGGGATTCCAGCGGCGAGAAGAAGAATACGCTGCGCGAGGCCGTGCAGGCCCTGCTGCCCGATCTCGAGGTGCGTTCCGGCGGATCGACATCCGTTGATATCACCCGGCAGGGTATCGACAAGGCCTACGGCATGAAGCGCCTCGCCGACCTCACCGGTGTCGACCTCGACGACATGCTGTTCGTCGGCGACCGCCTCGACGAGAACGGCAACGACTACCCGGTCAAGGTGCTCGGCGTGGAATGCATCGCCGTCGAAGGCTGGCCGAACACCGCAGCCCTGCTCGAAGATCTGATCCCCCGCTACGTCACTGTCTGATCCACCGCCCGCCCTCTTTATTACCCTGCCCCCGGCTGTTCCCCTTCCTTCACCCCTGCCCCCCTCTTTTTCTGCGCATAACTCCTGCAAATTCGCAGTGGGAAAAGGCGCATCCGCGTGATTCCGGGGCCCTTTCTGGAGCCGGCAACAAATTGCAGGAGTTATGCGCCAGATGGCCCGCGACAGGCGGGCGGCGCACACCCAGTAGTGCTTTTACCCCCAGTCCGGGGCTGACCGGGAGCTAGCCCATTCCGCGCAGTGGGTGACGGGCCTACGGTGTGCACACCGCTCCCGAATGCGGTAGCAGGAGGCAGCACCGTGCCGTACGCACTCCGTCACCAGCGCCGCACCAGAGGCTGGCACATCGTCATGGGCAGCGTTCTGGCCCTTGTTCTTCTCGGTGCCGGCGCCGGCGGGGTCGGCGCCTACAAACTCAGCCGATCCTTCGACGACCAGGTCGCCACCCTCAGCACGGTCTTCCCGCCCGCCGCCGTGCGCCCACCGGCAAGCGTCGGCGCGGTTGCCGAAGCCCAGAATATTCTCGTACTCGGCTCCGACAGGCGCGGCGCGCACAACGCGTCGATCACCGACCTGACCGGCCAGCGCTCCGACGTGATCATGGTCGTGCACCTCCCGGCCGACCGCGAGGGTGTCTGGGTCATGTCTATCCTGCGTGACAGCTGGCTGGAGATCCCGGGCCACGGCCAGGCCAAGATCAACGCGGCGCTCTCCTGGGGCGGAGTTCCGCTCGCCGTCGAGACAGTGGAAGGCCTGATCAAGACACGCATCGACCATGTCGCCGTGGTCGATTTCGAGGGTTTTCAAGCCATAACGGATGCCGTCGGCGGCGTCGAAATCGACAACCCCGTAGCGTTTGCATCGTCCAAGCTCAAGGGTCATACCTTCGCGGTCGGCAAGCAGGTCGTGACCGGAGCCGAGGCGCTCGCCTACGCGCGGGAGCGCTACGCCTTCGCCGACGGCGACTTCACGAGGGTGCGCAATCAGCAGCGACTCTTCAAGGCCATGTTGAGCACCGTCATGAGTTCACGAACGGTGACCAATCCGGCCACTCTGACCAGATTAATCGAGCAGGTCACCCCGTGGATCGCCGTGGATGACGGCCTCGATTTCGCCTACCTCACCGGCCTCGAGCTGCAATTGCGTGACCTGCACGGCAGCGACCTCACCTTCTTCACCCTGCCAACGAACGGAACCGGAACGTCCGCCAACGGGCAGTCCATCGTGAACATCGCCACCGACGAGCTCGCCCCCTTGCAGGAGGCCTTCCAGACCGACACGCTCGCGCAATATGCCCCCTAGAAGCCGGTCCGAGATACCATCTTGAGTTTTTCTCGTGTACATTTCGCTTGTGAAAGAGATACAGGCCCCCGAGAATCGCGAGTGGATCAACTTCGCCAAGGGCGCGGCGATCATCCTCGTCGTGCTCTACCACTCGTCGTTGTTCCTCAACGACCTGGGGCTGGCCGGCAGCACCCCGCGGCTGCGCCTCGTGCTCAGCTACTTTCCCATGCCGGTGTTCTTCTTCATCGCCGGTCTCACCGCCCGGCGCATGCTCACCTGGAGCCTGTCGGATCTGTGGCGCCGCCGCCTGCTCACCCTGGTCTACCTGTACCTGCTGTGGTCGCTCATTCGGGTTGTGTTCTACCTCGTCGTGCCGCACCTGCGCGGCACCGAACGGTCCCCGACCGACCTGCTCAATATGGTGCTGCTGCCGGTCTGGCCCACCAGCAGCTATTGGTTCATTTGGGCCCTGGCACTGTTCACCTTGCTGGCCTGGCTGCTGCGTAAATTGCCGGTCGGAGTGCAGATCGGTCTCGCCGGCGCCCTGGCCATCCTGTCGACAACGCCGGGAGTGCTCGATCTCGACAATGTCGGCTGGGACCGGGTCGCCGCCAACTTCATCTTCTTCATCCTTGCCGTTTATTTTCCACGCACCGTATACCGCCTCGCCGCCCGGGTGCGCGTCTGGCATGCCGCGGTGCTCGTCGTGGTTTATGTCGGCCTCGCCGCAGTGCTCGTGCTCCTGCACCTCTCACGGGTGCCCGGCCTGATTCTGCTCGAAAGCGCCGTCGCCGTCGCGATGGGCGTAGCCCTGGCCACCCTTCTGGTGCGAGTGAAGTGGCTGAACTTCATGAACACGCTGGGCCAATACAGTTTTCAGATCTACCTGCTGCACCTGTTTCTCGTGGCCAGCGCCCTCGCGCTGCTCGCCCCGTTCGCCGAAGCGTTCTGGCTGCAGCGCGCCGGTAATGCCCTCCCGTTTTTGCTCGCTGCCCTCGTGCTCGTCGCCTCGCTCTACCTCGCCAAGCTCCTACGCCGGTACTCCTTTCTGTGGGTCAGTCCCTTCCGCAAACGCCAGACCAAAATCGTCTCGCATCGGGCCTCATTGAACGGAGACCTGCTGTGAAGACAACCCGCCTGCTCGCGGCATCCGCTGCACTGCTGGCTGTTGGCCTGGTGCTGAGCGGATGCTCCGCCACCCCCACCGCGCCCGCCGCGAACGCGCACAGCGACTCGGTCGTACTGCGGAACGACCTGCAATACGGCACCGCTAAAGGGGAGAAGTTGCTGCTGAACGCCTGTCTGCCCAAGGGCGGGAACACACCCACCGCGGCGGTGATCCTCATTCACGGTGGCGGTTTCGACAGCGGCACCAAGGACTTCGGCGGTATGACCGCGCTGTGCTCCGAGCTGGCCGACGGCGGACTCGCCGCCTTCTCGGTGGATTACCGCCTCGCCCCGAAATTCGCCTACCCGGCGCAGGTGAATGACGTCACCGACGCGCTCGAATGGTTGCGTGACCCGGCCCAGGTCGCCAAGTTCGGCATCGATCCCGAACGCATCGGACTGTTCGGCAGCTCCGCCGGCGCGATCATCGCTTCCTCGATCGGAACGAACGGCACCGGCAACCTCACCGGCGGCGACCGGGTCGCTGCGGTCGTGGCGTTGTCACCGGCGGTCGACCTGACCGAGACGGGACTGTTGCTCGGCGACCCGTCGAAAATAGCGATCGCCTCAATTCTGCAATACCTCGGCTGCGACGAGTTTCGAGCGTGCCCGAATGCCCGTGATGCATCGCCGTTGTACTCCGTCGACCCGACCGACCCGCCGTTTTACATCGCCATGTCGAAAAAAGAACTTGTTCCCGTCGAGCAGGGGCAGGCCATGGCGTCCGCTCTCACGGCGGTCGGCGTGCCCGTCACTCTCGACGTGAAACCCGGTGAACGACACGCATTGGAGCTCCTCAACGAGGCAACGCGAGCGAGCATTCGTCAGTTTCTCATTGACAATCTGGTTAAATCCTCAACACGGACTGATTAAATCCTCAACATCGGCGGTCCAAAAGTGAGGATTTTTATGCCAACATAGGGTCCTGTCGTTGTGCACCCGAAGCACGACGCGTCAATCGCGCGGGGAGAAGCACGTATGGAATTCAAACGCCTGGTTCGAATTATGCGAAAGCGATGGATTCTCATCGTTGCATTCGTCCTGCTCGGGCTGGTCGGCGCAGCGGCAGCCGCGCTGCTGACCCCGGTGCAATACGAATCCGCCACCCGGGTGTTTGTGGCCGCACAGATTCAGAACGGGTCCACACCCGGCGATCTGGTGCAGGGCAACAACTTCGTCGTGCAGAAACTGCCCTACTACCTTGACGTCGCAACAAGCCCCCGCGTGCTCGACCCCGTCATTTCGAGTCTGAACCTCGACGAGAGCGCGGTCGACCTGGCCCAGCGCGTCACGGCCACGACCGAGCCCGGCTCAGCCGTCATCGAGATCGCTGCCCTCGCCTCCTCAGCGGATGCCGCCCAGCAGCTCGCGCAGGCCGTCTCGGAAAGCTTCACCGACGTCGTCATCAACCAGCTGGAAACGCCGGCCGACGGCGGCGCGAGCCCGGTCACGGTCGGAGTGCTCGACCCGGCCGTCGCCCCCGACAACCCCGCACTGCCCCAGCTCTACCTCAACCTCGCCGTCGGTGTGCTCATCGGTCTGCTGGTCGGGCTGGTGACCGCGCTCATCCTCGGCCTGCTCGACCGCCGCATCTACAACCGCGACGACATCGAGCGCCTCACCGTCGTACCGGTGCTCGGCGGTATTCCGCTCGAAGCCCGCGCCACGCCGATCATCTCACCGGACGGCGCGAGCAGCGCCCGCGCTGAGGCGTTCAGAGTGCTGCGTACCAACCTGGAATTCGCCGACGCCGATACCAGCCGCCGCAGCCTCGTGGTGACCTCCTCGGTAACGGGGGAGGGCAAGACCACGACCCTGGTGAACCTCGCCATCGTGCTGGCCCAGAGCGGCGCGACCGTCGCCGTGATCGACGCCGACCTGCGCACGCCCCGGCTTGCCGACTACCTCGGCCTCGACGCTGATCGCGGCCTCACCGAGGTGCTTCTCGGCGACGTGCAGCTCAAGGAATCCCTGCAATCGTGGGGCACGCAGCATCCGCTCACCGTGCTGTCGTCGGGAAAGATCCCCACCAACCCGAGCGAACTGCTCGGATCGACCGCCATGGGCACCGTGCTCGACGTGCTCAGCAGCAGCTACGACTACGTGCTCATCGACGCCCCGTCGGTGCTCGCGGTGACCGACGCCGCCGTGCTCAGCCGGTGGACCGGCGGCACCTTACTCGTCGTCGGCGCGAACCGGGTGCGCGAACCCGAACTGCTCGCCGCCTTCGACGCCCTCGAAGCGGTCGGAACCACGCCCCTCGGCGTCGTTCTCGCCATGGTTCCAACCCGCGGCCCCGACGCGCTCGTGCGTGACGGCGGGTTCGCGGCTGCGATGCGTCCGGCTCCCCGTGCCCCCCGAACCGTCGACGGTCGACCGAGCGACGCGAGCCGTTCCATCTCGCCCGACAGCGAGTCGGCTCCGACCGAAGCCCAACAACGCGTCACCTGGTAGCTGACCCGTCCCATCCGTATAGCGCACGTTCGAAGACGCACGTTCGAATCAGTTCTACAAGGCTTTACCCGAAGGGAGTCTCAGTGTCCGTTCACCCGTCTTACCCGATAAATCCGTCGCCCTCCCGGCAGCGGAAGCTTCTGCTCGTCGCCTCCACCGGCGGGCACCTGGCCCAGCTGGTGCGGCTGGCGCCGGGGCTCGGCGCCTCGCCCAGTTCGCTTTGGGTCACCTTTGATTCCATGCAGAGCCGCTCGCTGCTGGCCGGCCAACGGCGCATCCACGTGCCGTACGTGCGCCCCAGGGACTACCTCGGCATGATGCGAGCGGCCGGCATCGTGCGCCGCGTGCTCAAGCACGAAACCTTTGAGGGCGCCGTGAGTACCGGCGCCGGCCTCGCCGTCGCCGCGCTTCCGCAGGCCGCGATCAGCGGCGTACCGAGCCTGTACATCGAGAGCGTCTCCCGCGTCGAGGGCCCATCGCTCAGCGGGCGGATGCTCGCCGCCAGCCACCTGGTCAGCGTGCGCACCCAGCATCCCGCGTGGGCCACCAATCGCTGGCAAACCCACCCGAGCGTGCTGTCCACCTACCATTCGTTGATCCGGCCCGCGCCGGAGCGCCCCAGACTGTTCGTTACCCTCGGCACCATCGAGGGCTATCGATTCGACTCCCTCGTGGATGCGGTGCTTGCGACCGGCCTGGCCGATGAGCACACCGTCTGGCAGCTCGGCTTCACCACCGACCGCACCGACCTCCTCGGCCAGGTGCACCAGATGATGCCGACCGCGCAGTTCATCGACGCCGCGCTCAACGCCGACGTCGTGATCACCCACGCCGGCGTCGGCACGTTCATGGGGCTGCTCGAAATGGGCATCTTCCCGGTGATCGTGACCCGCCGCAAGCACCGTAGCGAACACGTCGACGACCACCAAATGCAGATCGCCGAGCTCGCCGAGTACCTTGGGGTTGCCAGGGCCGTTGACGCGCCGGACCTGACGGCCGACGTCATCCGCTTCGCTGCCGGACGTGCCATCGACACCGGGGTGCGTATTCCGCTGCCCAGCGAGCGATGAGGCAACCAGCGCTGCAGCAGCGGATGCGGCGTGACATCTTCGTACCCGCCCGCGGACAGTTCGACAACATCGGCGACATTCTGCTGCGTCGCCAATTGCTCGACTGGCTCCGCGCGAGCGGCCCGCTGCACGTCTATGTCGGCGACGCCCCCGACGGATATGCCGAGGGCCTCGGCCTCGGGCCCGATGACGTGCAGTACCGTTCGTTTCGCCGCTGGTACCTGGCGGCGCTTGCGAGTGCGGCACGCGGACGGGCCTCCTACGTGTTCAAGCCGGGCGAGATTCAACTCACCCTGGTCGGCATGAAGGAACACCTCGCCATGCTGCCGGTGCTCGCTCTGGTTCGCGCCCGGCACGGCCGCGTCGCCCGGGTCGGGGTCGGCAGCCGAAACTTCGCGCCGCTGCCGCGTGCCCTGATGGGGCCGTCGATCGCGCTGTCCAACGTGTCGCTGTGGCGGGATGCGGCCACGGCCGGGTATCTCGGGCAGGGCCGCGTCATGCCGGATCTGGCCTTCGCCGGCGCCGGGGCGAACCAAGCGCGTGACGTTCCGGTGGAGAGACGCGACGTGCTCGTCGTGTCGATGCGCTCCGACCTCGACTACCCGAACAGTGCCTGGCTGGCCGGCGTGCGCACCGTCGCGGACGACAACGGCCTTGAGATCTGGTGCGTCACCCAGGTATTGCGCGATGACGAGAAGTGCGGCCAGCTCGCCGCCGACCTCGGCGGGCAGGCGCTGCGCTGGAACGGCACCGGGCACGACGAGCAGGAGCAGCGTCTGCGCGCCCTGTATCGGCGGGCGGCGATCGCCGTGAGCGATCGCCTGCACGTACTCGTCGGCGCTCTCACCGAGGGGGCGGTTCCGGCCGCGCTTTTGGTGGATGGCAAATCAGACAAGATCGCCCGTCACTTCGCCGCCGCCGGACTGCACGACGTGAGCATTATCAGCGCCGGATTATCGGCCGCTGAGATTGCGGGACGGCTGCAGAACCTGCTCGGCCGTCGCACAGCCATTCTGGCCGGACTGGCCGAGGCACAGAACGAACTGCAGACCGTGCGCCGCCTGCTCGACCAGGTGCTGACGATCGAAAGCGTGCGGTGAGCCTCGCCGAACCCGGTGACACGCAGCCGATCGACACCGAACCGATCACCCTGGGGCCGCCGGCCATCACGAAGCCCTCGGCTACTCCCGCTGCCGGTACCCATCCGCAGTCGACCCCGGTTCCCGTCCCGCCCGTCCACTCGCCGCCGATCGAACGGCTGCTCTCGGTGCACATCGGGCGCAGCGGGGAGGTCGCCGGCGGCATGAGCCAGGTCGTCAACGGGTATCTGGCGCATTCCTTCGCCGACTTCGACCTGCGCATGATTTCTTCGCGCGACGGCAGTGGCGGGGCACGGGCCGTCGCCGTGGCGGCATCCGCCGGCTGGAAGGTGCTGCGGCTGGCCGACCCGGGACGCACCGTGGTGGTCGCTCACCTGTCGCAGGGCGGGTCCTTCGCCCGCGAGGGCGCGTTGCTGGCCCTCGCCCAGGCCCGCGGCTTTGCCACGGTGGCGCAATTGCACGGCAGTTCCTTCGCCGATTTCGCCCAGAAGCGCCCCGGCCTGGTCGGGCGTGTGCTGCGCGCGGCCGATGTGGTGCTCACCCTCTCGGCCGAGTCGAGCGCTGCGGCCGCCGAATTCGTGCCGGGGGAGCGGGTTGTGCTCGTGCCGAACGCGGTCGCCGACGGTGTGCAGCGCGAGATCGAACCGCTCGTCGTGTTCGGCGGTGCGGTCAGCACACGTAAGGGCGTAGACGTGCTCGCGGCGGCGTGGCGGCGGCTCGCGCCGGAGCATCCGCTGTGGCGACTCGTCATAGCCGGCCCGATCGTCGACCAGCCGGCGGTGCCGCTCACCCGTGGCGAATTCGTGGGAGCGCTCAGTCATGAGGCGCTGATGAAATTGTTGGAGCGATCGTCGATCGCGGTGTTGCCCTCGCGCGACGAGGCGATGCCCATGTTCATTCTCGAAGCGATGGCCCGCAACAACTGTGTGGTCGCGACCCGGGTCGGCGGCGTGCCGGCCGTGCTGGCGAACGGCGTGGGGGTGATCGTGGAACCGGGTGACGTCGACTCGCTCGAGGCGGCGCTGCAGCGGGCGATAACGGATGCCGTCTGGCGCGCCAAAAAGGCGGATCTGGCCAGATCCGCCTTTGAGACCACCTATTCGGCGGCCGCTGTCTTTCCGCTGGTCGAGCGCAGCTGGAGGACTGCGCTCGACCGCCGATCAGACCGGGTGGTTAAGAAAGGCACGCCAGGTTTGAGAAGCCCGAGCCCGCAGCCGTGACAGTGTTCGAGCAGTAGACCTTGGTGCCGCTGGCGCCCTTGCTACCCTGCTCGTGAATGAAGAAGCCGTAGCCGGCGGCGCCGACCGGAGCTGTGTTGCCGTAGAAGCTGTTGCGCAGGCCCCAGCCGGCGACACTCCCGTTCACCGCGAAGCCGTGCACGGTGCTGTTTTTGCCGGTGTTGTTGTAAATGCTCCAGTCGTTGCCCTTGACCTTGACCCATTCCTCGGCTCGCGGCATGGCTGCGGCGCCGTCGATGACGTTATCGCGAATGATGCCGGCCGAGGTGCCTTCCTTGACCTCGATCGGCTGGGCGCCGGTGAGGCTGATGTTATTGGCCATGAGCAGGGTGCGGTCGGTACGGTCGGGCTGGCAGCTGGTCTGGGCGCACCAGTTGTTCTCGGATGTGCCGATGTAGATGCCCTCACCGTAGAACGGGTCGCGCTTGCCGGTGTTCTTGATGGTGTTGCCGACGACCTTGCTGTCGGTGGTGAACGCACGCAGGTGAATGCCCTCGTAGCCGATGTTGTCGACGAGCGTGTCCGCGATTGTGACGTTGCTGCTGCGGATGACGCTGATGCCCTTGAGGCTGTTGGTCACGGTCATGCCAGCGACGACGAGGTTGGACGAGTTGGAGATCTGAATCCCGTGGTTGTTCTGCACGCTTCCGGGGTTGACGACGGCGTTCCGGGGGCCGCAGATCCAGATCGGGTTGGCAGCGGTTCCGTTCGCGGTCATGTTGACCTGCTCGTTGTAGGTTCCGGGAGCCATCTTGATGACGGTTCCGGGCTTGGCCTGCTGAACGGCAGCCATGAGCTCCCGGGCCGATGCCACGTTGACAGTGGCCGCGGGGCAGTCCGCATAGCGGTGGGCGTTGCTCGGCGCGGGGGTGGGCGCCGTGCTCGGCACGGCCGACACGATGAACGCGTCGACGATGCTGCTGGTACCGGTGGAGCGGGCATCCTTCTGGCCGGTGCGGGTCACCGTGATGGTGTGCTGGCCGGCCGACAGGCTCGTCGTGCTGAATGCCTTCTGCTTGTAGGCGGTGGTGGCCGAATAGCCGTTGACCGTGGCGACGGTCTGGCCGTCGATGGCGATATTGCTCGTACCGGAGCTGCTGGTCAGGCGGGTGATGAAGGCCACGCTCGTGCCCTGGAAGGTGAATGAAGCGCTTCCGGCCGTTGTGGTGAACTGAACTCCGCCGCCGGAGTCGCTGGCCGACCCGGAGGTGCGCCAGGTGCCGGCGTACTTGACCTGAGCTGACTCACTGTCGAACGTGGTCGAGCCGGCCGGAGCCTCGACCGGGGCTGTTGTGGCGACGGGGGCCGCAGTGACGGGTGCGGTGACGGGTGCGGTGACGGGTGCCGGGGTCGGCGTGGTGGTGCTGGCCGGCGTGAGGGTGACGAAGGCGTCGATGATGCTGCTGGTACCGGTGGAGCGGGCATCCTTCTGGCCGGTGCGGCTGACCGTGATGGTGTGCGTTCCGCTCGACAGGTTCGAGGTGCTGAAGAGGCTCTGCTGGTATTTGGTCGTGTCCGAGTAGCCGTTGACCGTGGCCACAACCTTGCCGTCGATCGAGACGGTGCTCGTACCCGAGCTGTTCGTGAGACGCGCGATGTAGGCCACGGTCGACCCGGTGAAGGTCAGTGAGGCGCTCGACGTTGCGGAGGCGAACTGCACGGACCCGCCGTTATCGGAGGGGGAGCCGGTGCTGCGCCAGGTGCCCGAGTACTTGATCTGGGTGGAGGTGCTGTCGATCACCGTGGTGCCGGCGGGCGCCGTCGCGGCGGAGGCCGATGCGACGCCGACGGGAAGGATGGCCGTGAGAGGAACCAGCGCGGCGATTGCGACGGCCGCAATGGTGACACGTCGGGAAAAGCGGGGGAACAACATGGTGGGACCTTCCGGATGTTCATGGACGGGATGGTTACGTCCGTGAACCCGACGGGTCCCGACGCACATGATCTTTGTGATAGCCGGCGGTTGTGCTGCCGGTCTCACTTCGTCAATTAGCGTCTGAAGTGCTGCGCGTTGCCCGTGTGCAAATGGGTTTGTGGGCTTTCAACAAGCGGATGTTGAAGCCTCCGTCTCGCGGGGGAGCGCGCGAGACGTCGCGCCTCCCGGCGGCTGGCCCGGAGGGGAAACTGAGAAGACCTCTGGATTTGGCGCTGATCAGTGTTATTGCCCATTGTGGGTTATGCCACACGAGCGAGGGCGTGAAGTTTGTGTCAGCGGGAACGGTTGGCAGCAGCGGCGTCCGTTATTCCTGTGAAAGTGCCTAGAGTGGTTTTGAAACTCTTGAGATTTTGTCAGCCCCGAAAATCAAACGTTGGCGGTGCATCCGGCGCCGTTTACAAAACAGGGCCCCAGCGCGCTGGGACAGCGTGCTGGGGGCCCTTCAGACTCTTCGGCTAGGGGGTGCAGGCCAGGTTGGAGAATCCCTCGCTGGCTCGCGTGACCGAGTTCGAGCACGACAGGTCGGTGTTGCTCGACCCCTTGCTGCCCTTTTCGTGGATGAAGAAGGCGTAGCCTCCGGCGTTCACGGCGCCCGAGTTGTCGGTGAACGTGTTGCGCAGCCCCCAGCCCGCGACGCTTCCGTTGACCGCGAAGCCGTGCAGCGGGCTGTTGGCGCCCTGATTGCCGTCGATCGTCCAGTCGTTTCCCTTGACCTTGACCCATTCCTCCGCGCGCGGCATGGCGTTGGCGCCGTCGATGACGTTGTCACGAATGACGCCGTCCGAGGTGCCCTCCTTGACCTCGATGGGCTGGGCCCCGGTGCGGCTGATTCGGTTGCCGAGTACGAGGGTGCCGTCGGTGCGGTCAGGACCGCATGTGGTCTGCTCGCACCAGTTGTTCTCCGAGGTGCCGATGTAAATTCCCTCACCATATGAGGCGTCGCGGGCTCCGGTGTTGGAGATAGTGTTGCCGACGACCGTGCTGTCGGTGGTGAAGGCGCGCAGGTGGATGCCCTCGTAGCCGATGTGGTCGACGCGGGTGTCGGCGATCGTCACGTTCGTGCCGCCGATCACGCTGATGCCCTTGAGGCTGTTGGTCACGGTCATGCCGGCGATGACCAGATTCGAGGAATTCTTGATCTGGATGCCGTGGTCGTCCTGGATGCTGCCGACATTGATCACCGCGTCGCGCGAACCGCAGACCCAGATCGGATTGGCGGCGGTTCCGTTGGCGTGCATGTTGATCTGGCCGCGGTAGGTGCCAGGGGCCATCCGAATGACGGTGCCGGGACCGGCGCGGTCGACGGCGGCCATGAGCTGGTCGGCCGTGCGTACCGTCGTCGTTGCTGCGGGGCAGTCCGCGTAGCGGTGCACGGAGGGCGACGACGCGGGGGCCGGTGCCGGTACTGGTGCCGGTGCCGGTGCGGTGCCGGTCGCGGCGTTCACGACGAAGGCGTCGATGATGCTGTTGGTGCCGCTTGAATGCGCATCCTTCTTGCCGGTACGACTGACCTTGATCGTGTGGGTTCCGTCCGAGAGACTCGTGGTGCTGAAGGCGGTCTTCTGGTGCACGGTGGTCGCGGAATAGCCGTTAAGCGTGGCCACGACCTTGCCGTCGATCGAGACGGTGCTCTTGCCCGAGCTCTTCGTGGTGCGCGTGATCAGGGCGACGCTGGATCCGGTGAAGGTCATCGACGCGCTGCCGGCGCTGAACTGAAAGCGCACAGACCCGCCGCGGTCGGCGGCACTGCGCGTGCTGCGCCAGGTGCCGGTGTAGTTGATCTTCGGCGACGTGCTGTCGATGACGGTCCGGGCGGGAGCGGCGGACGCCGCCTCCGTGGTCGGCGTGATCACCGGGGCAAGGATCGCCAGGGTCACGGCCGTGATCGCGGCGACGGCGATCAGGGTATGACGGGCGGGTATGCCGTGGTGAGCCGGCGTAGTGCTGGCTGCGGGGCTGCTGGCTTTGGGCTTGTGAACGAGTGGCAGGTGAAAAAATGGCACGGTGGAGTCCTCCGGAGAGTCGGGTCGCGAATGCACAGCGGGTGCGCGGTGCTGCGCGAATGCTGTGCCTGCTCGAACCATCAGGGGCCGGTTCGAATAAGCGGATGAAGCTGTCGCACCGGTGCAGGCGGCATATCGCCCGAGGTCGGTTCGTCGACCTCATCGAGCCGGGCAGGTGTCGTGATCCCGCGTGTTCTGCAGCAGCGTGTCGGTCTGACAGGTGCTTGGGGCGGATGCGGGCCCGGTCGGTGCGTGGTGCGTATTCAGCGTTCGAAGCCCGACAGCGTAGGGACTATTCGGATTGAACTATGGCTTCGAGCCTATCGAGCGGCAAAGTCGAATCCGTTTCACTTACCTGTGAAAGTCCCGATAATGGTCAGGTCGGCGAGATGGTTCTCACGGCAGCTGCGCCCGTGCCACCCGGATGCTGCCCGGTGGTCCCGCGTGCCTTCTCGCCTATCGCCGAGGCCGAGGCCGGGGTGCGGTCGTGGCGTTCCATCCCTGATTTCCATTCCCCCCGTTCGGTTGCAATGTTCTGCCGCGCGCCTCATTCCCACGTCGCGCCGCACGTCCCGCGAGAGCGGGTGATGTGTTGCTGCTACCGGTCTCGCTACCAGAAGAAACTTCTGAAGCTATGTCAGTATATTGTTGATATTCTCTCGCCTTTGAAGGCGATTCGCGGTAGAATTCAAGGTGAAGGAGGCACCGTCGCCATGACCCTCACCGCCCCGCCCGCCGCAACCGGCCCCGTGCCGGAGAGTTCCCGGGTTGAGGCGGTCGTTCAGGCCGGTGCGTTGCTGGCAGCGGCGTTTGAGGGTGTGACGTTTGGCTACTTCGATGACGGTGAAGCCATGGCGGTGTTGGTGGCCCTGGAAGGGCTGGGTCGCAAGGTTGATGGGGCCAGACTACGGGCCACCACCGACATCGGGGTGCGCGCGGAGACCGACCTGGGGAACGGGTCGCTGGCCTATCGAAACGGATGCCGCAACCGGGTCGAGTTCATCACCCAGCTCGCCGGCATCAGCGGCCGTGAAGCCAAACGCCGCCTCAAACTCGGCGAGACCACGGTGGAACGCACCCCGATGGGACTGCCGGTGCCGGCCCGCTACCCGGTGATCGCCGACGGGCTCTCGTCCGGCGAGCTGGGGGTGGAGGCGGCCGAGATCATCGCCACGACGCTCACCGCGCTGCACGGCACGGTCATGCAGAACGAACTTGACCAGGTGGAACGCGCCCTGGTCGCCTCCGCGACCGGTGCGATCACGCCCGAGACCGCGGGGCTGCCGGGAGCGGGCATCCGCTTCGCGCCCGACCTGCTGCGGGCGCAAGCCCTGGAATGGCAGGGCCGGCTCGACCCCGACGGCACCGCCCCGAACGAGGAGGGGGTGGAGGCGAAAAGCAGGCTCACCTTCGGGCTGCTGCGCAACGGCCTCTACCCGCTGCGGGCCGACGTCACCCCGGAGCTACGCGGCATCATGGACACCCTCTTCGACACCCACCTATCGGCCCGGTCACGCACCCCGATCTTCGTGCCGACCGACTCGCTCGACTCGGTCGACGGGAACGGCGTGGGTGGTGGCTGCGGCGTGGGTGGCGGTGAGACCGTGCTGGACGGCCTCGATCCGGCAGACGGCGGCACCGACCGGTTCAGCGCCGACCCGTTCATCGGCGACCCCCGCTACGACGGCGACCGGCGCACCGCCGGCGAGAAACGCGCCGACATCCTCCGCGCCGTATTCGAAGCCGCCGCCCGGGACCCGAAAACCCCGACGATGGGCGGAGCCGCCCCCACGGTGATGATCCACATCAACGCCACCGACCTCGACAACGACCGCGGCGTCGGCTGGATCGACGGCATCGAAGCCCCGGTCTCGATGCGCCGGGTGAAAGAGACCATCTGCGCCGGCGGCTCCCAACACGCCATCTTCGGCCCCAACGGCGACGTGCTCTACCTCACCGACAAAATCCGCTGCTTCACCGCCAAACAACGCGCCGCCATCGCCGCCCGCGACGGAGGCTGCATCATCCCCGGCTGCACCATCCCCGCCCGCTGGACCGAAGTACACCACGTGGTACCTTACGGAAAGGGCGGGCCAACCCGCATCGACAATGGAACACTTCTCTGTTGGTTTCATCACCACACCATAGAAACCAGTGGTTGGGACATTCGAATGATCGCCGGGCGACCCCAAGTGCGCGGCCCACTGCTCTGGGACCCCACCCAAACCTGGCGACCCGCCCACACCCACCGCGCCAACACCCCCAGCCCCGAAACACCCTGGCGCACCTAACCCTGCGCTCGCACCAATACAAACGGCGTCAAGCAGGTCGTTCGGGCGGGAAGCCGTACAGTTGCTAAATGGTTGCCGGGTTGGCAAGTGTATAGTTGCCGGTATGGAAACTCCAGATGTCACCGCCGCTGAAGCCCGTCGAGCGCTCGATCAGCTTGGCGCCGATCGTGGCCGAGTGGCCGCACGTGTGACGGCACCGTGGTGGTACCAGCTGATTGAAGGACTGCTTCTTGCTGCGTTCGTGATGTGCTTCGCCCTCGACGATCCGACCTTCTACCTTGGTGCCAATGCTGTCGGTTTCACCTACATTGCGCTCGGCCTCTTACGTCGCGTCTTCACGCGCACGACGGCAGAGCCGTGGTCCGACGCCCGCACGTGGCGTGGTGGGCTGGTGCAGTTCGCAATTATTGTGCCCGTCCTGGCGGCTGGTATTCTCGCCCATCGGCAGTTCGACCTTCTGTGGGTCCTGGTTGTGACCGCTGCCGTCGTTCTCGTCCTCAAGCTCGTGTTGGGTGCCAGGATGGAGCGGGCCTTCGCACGGTCGGTCGCCCAGGGTGCCTGACCCGCAATCAGCCGTCCGGTTCAACGAGATCGTCCACGGCGCCGTGCGGCTGCGGGTGTGTGCCATGCTGCAGCAGCTTGGAACGACCGAGTTCCGGCTGCTGCGCAATAGCCTCGAGGTGAGCGACCCGACCCTCAGTAAGCACCTGAGAATTCTCGAAGCGGCCGGCTATGTCGATATTCTCAAGGGAATCGTTGCCAGTCGCCCGCGCACCCGGGTGCAGCTCACCGATGCTGGTCGTGAGGCCTTCACGGGCCACGTCGCGTTCCTCCGTACCATCGTGGGCGCAGACGACGCCGAGCCGTGAGTGTTCCGACTCGGCCAGCGGACGCCAACCCGGCCTAGGCAGCTCCCTGCTCAGCAGCCAGGCGCAGCAGGCGACGGTGCAGGGGCACGCTCAGCTTGGCCGTCCCGGCGAGCGCCAGGCGCTTCCAGTCCCGGCGGGCGGCGGCGAGCAGCACGAGGCGCCAGGTTAGGCGAGAGCGCAGCTCAGCGACGATCTCGGCGCGTTCCTCGGCGTCATAGGGACCGGTCAGGGCATCTTTCAGTCCCGACAGCAGCACATAGCGCAGCCGAAAGTAGCCGTAGGAATTCGAACCGATGATGCGGGTATCGAGCGTGATCGCCGCCGTCGTGACGGCCTGCTCGACCAGCAGCAGCGAATCCGCCCGGCGCGACCCCGAGCGGATGATCGACCCGCCCCGCACGACATAGGAGTACAGCACATCGTCGATGAAAGCCACCCGATCGGCCGCGGCGAGCAGCTGGGCGACCATGGCCAGGTCGGAGTGCACCCGGGCCGGTGTGAACTCGATCTCGCCGGCAAGGGAACGCCGGAACAGCTTGTTCCACAGATGTCCGGTGAGTTCGCCGTCGAGCAGCAGGTTGAAGGCTGCGGCCCCGCTGATCGGAACGCTCAGACGAGGTGCCGCGAGCGGGCGCCGCTGGCCGGGGTAGACATACTCTGCTCCGCAGACCACCACGTCGGCGTGAGTGGACCGCGCCGCCGCCACGAGCTTCTCGAGTGCCGACAGAGCCCAATCGTCGTCACAGTCGACGAACCAGAGAAACTCCCCTCGACTCTCCGCTACCGCGCGGGCCCTGGCACGAGCGACCCCGCCGTTCTGCTCCAGTCGAAAGTAGCGAACGGATGCGTGTGCGGCGGCCGCCCGCGCACCGATCGTGGCCGTCGCATCCGTTGACCCGTCGTCGACCACGACGATCTCGACGGCCCCCACCGATGTGGCCAGGGTCTGCTGCAGCAGCCGATCGATCGCGCCGGCCAGAAATTCGGCGGCGTTGTAGGCCGGCACGATGACGGTCACCATCGGCCGCCCCGCCGCGTGCGCCCCGGTCACGCGGTGAGCTTTCGAATGCAGCCGGTCAACTCGCGCAGGGCGGCGCGCGCCTCGACGACGTGGCGCAGAATCGGCTCTCTGCGGCTGATGACGTCGCGAGCCCGACGCTCGAGTCCCGCCGGGTCTGGCAGTGTCCAACCGATCGTGGCGCCCTTGATGCCGACCGCGTCGAGGGTGCGCGCTGCCTTCGACGGGCCGCCGTCAGCGATCACGAGCGGCAGCGCGCCCTCGGTCAGCCCGATCACGGCGGCGTGCAGCCGGTCGGTCACCACGAGCAGCGACCGTTGGTAGACCTCCCGCAGTCGAAGCTCCTGCTCGGCATGGTCCGGACCACCCCAGACCAACGCGGTACCGCCGAGCGACGCGGCGAGTTCTTCGGCGAGTGGGCCGTCCCGTTCGATCTGCGCCACGGCCACGATCTCGAGTTCGAGGGTGTCGGCCAGGTTCCGCAGGGCGCTCAGCCAGGCTGCGTCTGGACGTCGCCCGTTGTAACGCACCGAGACGGCGAGAAGCGGGCGGTCAGGCGTCGACGCGAGCAGGTCGACATCCGCTGCCCCGGTGGCGAAAGCCCAGTCCGGTGCGACGCGACCGAGCCCCATTGCTGCGCGGCTGTACGCGTCGCGCCAGGCCACGAGGTCGCACAGGCGCAGCGTCGCCGCCACCGGAATGCGCCAACCGGTCTTCTGCCGCACCCCGAACCCGGCGTGCACGGCGTGCCCGCCGCGCAGCCGGTTGAGTGCGAGGTGCGGAGCCAGACGCAGATAACGCAGAGCGTAGGCGCGCTGCAGCTCCATTTCCCCGGCGTTGAAGGCATAAACGGATGCCTCCCGCAGCGTCGACCGCGAAATCTCGCGTCGCCACTCGGCGCTCGTGCGGTAGACCCGATCTGTGTCGTGCAGGCCGAGCCCGCTCAGATAGGCATCCGACCGGGCGCCGACGAACACCTGCAGTTCGCCGGCGTCCCGCAAGGCGTTCAGAAAGGCCCGCCGTAGTACCGTGTCGCCGACATTGTCGATCTGGCCCATGGCCGAGGCGAAGATTCTCATGCGCGCTCCACAACCCGCAGCAGCACCCGTTCCAGGTCTCCGCCGCTCGCTTCCTCGGAGAAGCGCGCCAGCCACGGTTCGATGTTGTCCAGCGGCAGCTCGGCGGCCCGCAGAATGGCATCGGCGAGGTCAACCGGGTGCGCGGACAGCGCGAGCTCGCCCGTGATGCCGGGCACAATCGCATCCGCTACGCCGAGCGCCCCCGAGACGGCGACCGAGGGATACCCGGCCGCGGCCGCCTCGACCAGCACGTTGCCGAAGCCCTCCCGACTCGACGTCAGCAGGGCCACGGCATTATCGCCGAAATGGTCGAACCAGTTCTCGACCCAGCCGCGGTGGTGGAAGACCACGTTTTCCTGCCTGGCCGCTGCCTGCACGTCCTCCAGCAGCGGACCGCCGCCGAACGAGACGACCTCAACGGGCACGCCGCGGCGGGCCAGCTCGGCGGCCGCCGCGATCGCGAGCAGCGGACGCTTCTGTGCCACCAGACGACAGGCCAACACAATCTGAATGCCCCGGGCCGATCCGGGCCGGCGTTCCGATCGCGCCACAATCGTGTCGACGCCGCCTGCCTCATCACCACCGACCTGCGCGTGAGCTGTGGTCGTGCCCGGCCCGCGGGGCGTTCCTCGCAGTTTCGCCGTTGCCGGGTTGGCGACGACCGTGATGCGATCGCCGCGCACCCCGAAAGCGGCGACCATTTCGGCGGCGACCGGATGCGAGATGGCGATCACGTGATCCGCCCACCGATACAGGCGCTTGGCGAACCAGATTTTCACCCGGTGGGCCAGATCCGATCCGGGCAGTCCGAGCGACACCAGGTTGCGCTCGCTGACGAGCACGCGGGGGCGCAGACGCGCCGGCATCAGTCGAGCCGCGGTCAGCAGTACCAGGTTCGGATGCGCCTGCAGGGAGATCGCCACGTCGGGCTGCCAGTCGAGGAGGCGGCGACGCAGGGCGGCGGCCTTCTTCAGGTGCCCGCGCTGGCCGGCGAGGGAGAAGGCCTCCACCCCGTCGGGCAGGTACCCCGGCTTCACCTCCGCGGCGGTGAGCACGACGCCCACCGCGTAGTCCTGATCGGCGAGCCAGCCCATCCAGGTGCGGGCGACGAATTCTGCCCCGCCACCGTGCAGCGAGGGAATCACGAACAGGATGCGCCGGAGTGCAGGATGCCCGCGCGCGTAGTCGGGCGGGGTGTGTGAAGAGGATGTCATGCTGGACCTTGTCTGTGGGGAGTCGGGGCCTGGGCGCTCGGGTGCGCGGCGGTGGGACGGGACGGCGTGCTGCTCGGCAGGGCGGCGAAGTTGCGGGCGGCCAGACGCTGCACCTCGGGCAGCCGTTCGGCCAGACGGTCGCGATAACGCTGCCGATCGGCCAGCACCCCGAGGGCGACCGGAATCATGCGCTCGGCCAGTCCGATGCCCGGCTCGACACAGAGTTCCTGTGTGTCGAAAAGCCGCATCAGGCCGGCGACCTTGCCCTGGGTCGACAGTGTAACCGCCGGCACCTCGTTGAAAATGGACTGCACGGCGAGGTGCATGCGCCCGGTCAGTACAATCTCGGCCCCGGCGCACAGCCCGCGCACCTCGCCCGGGGTGAGCAGCCGATTCACCAGAACGACACCGTCAGCTCCGGGCAGGCGGTCGAACACGGCCCGGCAGGCGGCGGCGTCGTCGCCGCTCGACCGCACGACGTGTGGCAGCAGCACTACCCGGAGCCCCGCCTGCAGCAGTGCGGTGACGATGCGGGCGTACTCCGTGGTCTGGTCGAAGCTGCGCCCGACCAGTGCGCTGGCATTCACGACGGCGTAGGGTGCCGGCGTAGCCCCGAGATATTCCGTGGCGGCGCGGGCGGAGCTGGTCTGGGCTGCGAACACGCAGTCGGCGACATCGACCACGTTGCTGAAGCGATTGGCGCGGGCGCGGGCACTCGAGATCGGGTCGCGCAACTGCAGTCGGGTGCCCAGCCGGCCGGCCCGGGCGAGCGAGCGTCGCACCCCCATATTGGCGCGGCCATTCCAGCTGAAACCGAGGATGCGCGCGTCGACACCGACGCTGCGGGCGAGGCTGGCAACGTCCGCTCGCCGCGCGGAGGCGCGCACGCTGTAGGCGCCGTCCATGATGTCGGCGCCGACAACGGTCAGCGACAGGGCGCCATTGAGCACGGGGGCCAACGCCGTCATGGCCCGCCGGTGCACCCGTGCGGTGCCGTAAATCAGGTGCGGAATGGGCACGAGCCGGGCCCGCCAGGCGTGTTGCGACGGAATGTGCACGTCGGCCGGCCGACGCACCAGAACCTGCACCGGGCCCGACACGTTCTCGAGGAAGGCCTCGACCATGGCCTGGTCGCCGATATTGCCCTCGCCCGGCGGGGCGACGAGTACGTGCCATCGCTCGGTGTGCACGTCGAACGGGAGCAGCCGGCCGGTCGCGCGTTTCAGCGCGGCGCGATCGCGCAGGTAGGGCAGAGCGGATGCCGCGGCGAGCCCGTGCAGCACCCGATCCAGCCGACGGACGATGCGCAGCCAGGTGCGGCTGGCCGTGCGGCTCGCGGTGGAGGTGCGGGCTGGCGCTAGCTGGTCGGCCTTCGGGCCGCCGGACTTGGGCGACTTAGCCGAGCGCAGAAAGCTGCGCGCCTGGGTGATCGAGCGCACATCCCGGCGAAAGATCGGCCAGATCAGCATGACCACGCCGATCGCCGCGAGCAGGGCGACCCCGCCGAGCGCGATGCGCGCGAACGGCAACTCGATCGGGATCCACTGCACCGCAGCCCAGCTCACTCCGGTTGCGAAACCGTAACCGAGAATGGCGCGTACTCCGGCCAGGAACATGGCGCGCGTCGGGGCGTTGGTGACCCGGCTGATCCACCACAGGCCGATCGGCCAGATCAGGGCGACGCCGAGCGAGTAGCCGGCGGCGACGCCGTAGACGCCCCAGAACGAGCCGAGCAGCACGAACGCGACGAGCAGCGGCCGGGTGCACAGGGCGAAATACAGGTTCTGTTTGGTGACGCCCTTCGATAAGAAGACCCAGTAGGTCGCATAGGCGGCCGCTTCGAAGAACCCGGCAATGGCGAGAATCTGAAAGATCGGGGCGGAGCCCAGCCAGTTGCTGCCGAGCGCGATGCTGATGATGGGCAGGGCCTGGGCGCAGGAGAAGGCGAGAACGATGGTGACGGCGTGCAGCATGATGGTCTGCCCGAGCAGAATGAACCGGTCGTACTTGGGCGGGTCGTCCTGCAGTCGGGCAAGCACTGGCAGGGCCACCCGGGTGGACGGGCCGTTGATCTGGTTCAGTGGCAGCAGCAGCAGCTGAAAGGCCCGGTTGTAGAGGCCGAGCGGGCCTGCGCCGAGCGTGGCACCGATCACGATCGAGTCGGTGTTGCGGCTGGCGTAGCCGAGCAGTTGCGTGCCGGCGAGGTTCGATCCGAACATCATCAGGTGGCGCATCGGCGCTCGGCGGTGATACCAGCCGGGAAACCAGCGGGTAATCGAAACCAGAATAAGAAGGGTCAGGATGCCCTGGCTGATCTGCTGCCCGGCCAGGGCCCAGTAGCCGAAACCGTTCAGCGCCATAACAACGCCAACGGTCAGGCCGCCAACCTGGGCTCCGATCTCCGACCCGGCGAGGGCTTTGAAGTGGAAGTTGCGGTTGAGGTCGGCCCGAAACTGGGTGGCCAGGCCGTTGAGCAGAAACGTTCCGGCGAGCACCTGGGTGAGCAGTACGAGTCGCTCGTCGCCGTACAGGGTGGCGATCAGCGGGCTGCACAGCACAGCGAGCAGCATGAGTGCCAGCCCGATCAGGCTGTTGATCCAGAACAGGTTGTCTTTCTGGTGCCGGCTCAGGTCGCGCACCTGAATCGCGGCCGACGACAACCCGAAGTTACGCAACACCTCGCCGACGCCGATGATCGCGGCGACCGACGCGACCAGGCCATAGTCGCTCGGGTCGAGCAGGCGGCCGAGCACGACGATGCCGCCGAGCTGCACGCCGATGCGAATGAGCTGACCGACCAGGGTGGTCGACGCGCCGCGCCCTGCAGTGCGACCCAGGCCGGCTGTCGAGGCGGGCTTGACGGGCGTTTCAGGACTTCCGGGCGTTTTGGGCGCGTCGGGCGGCAGGGTCGCGGTCAACGGATGCTCCGCCCGGCCAGCTCCAGGGCCCGCAGATAGGTGCGATAGCTCTGTTCGCCGAGGGTTTTCCAATCCCGACCGTCGAGCCGCGGGCGCGGGTGTTGACCGGCCGCGCGCATCCGTTCGAGGGTGCCCTGCAGAATCTCGGGCGTGAGCTCGCCGTCGTAGAGGTAGATCCAATCCGGCCCGACCTCGGCGGCCAGAGCCTGGTTCGACGGTGTCGACGGCACCAGCACGGGTCGATCAAGGGAGAGCGTCACGAGCAGCACGCCCGAATTGTGCATTTCGCGGTACGGCAGCACGACCAGCTCGGCCCCCCCGACCTCGACCACCAGTTCCTCGTCGGAGACGAAGCGCAGCACCGAGCTGATGCGGGCATCCTGAGCGGCCTCGGCCGTGATGATCTCGCCGAGACCGCTCGACGGCCGACCCACAATGCGCAGCGTCAGGTCAGGGCTTGGTAGTGCCCGAAACACCTGTAACAGGGTTTCGACGCCCTTATACGGGCGAATGAGCCCAAAATATAAGATGCGCCCGCTCACCGACTCGAGCCGCGGCATGCCGCTGAAACGGTCACGATAGTGGCCGTGCAGGATGGTGACCGCCCGGGATTCGGGTTGTACCGGCGTCGTCGGATTCAGGCGGATGACGAGAGCCGTGCGGGCGTCGAGCGCGGCGAGGGCCCGGGTCTCGGCGCCGTGGCCGGCTTCGTGCGGGCTCAGGTTGTGCATGGTGCGTACGATGGGAATGTGCTGCAGTCGGGCGCGCAGCAGCAGCGCGTACAGCGCAAGGCGGCGCAGTCGGGCCTTCAGCGGGCGCGGCGCACGAACGAGCAGCTCCGGCCAGTGCACGTGAAAAACGTCATAGCGGCCGAGCAGCGCGGTACGCCAGGAGAAGAAACGCATGGTCACCGCGTCCGGTGCGCCCTCGACCACCTGGTTGACGTACCGGGTGGTGCCGTCGGGCGGGCTCAGCGACTGCAACACGGTGATGTGTGTCGTGCCTGTATTCATCACGCCCATACCCCTCACAGGCCGGTGAAGTCCGGCTAAGTTGAGAATCTGTCGGTTTAGCGTAGCGTGCGCGCTACGAGCACGTTAGAGCCGCGCATACCCCCGTTTGGGGTGTACCTTCACCCGGCCCTGGCGGGGCTCGAGCGGGGGAGCGGCATCCGCTCGCGTCGGATTCAACGCCAGAATGAGCAGACATCCGAGCAGCAGGTGCATGGGGCGCAGGGCATCGATCGCGTTGAAACCGGCGATGCATACCGTGTAGGCCACCAGGGCCGCCGCGGCTCCGACCATTCTCCGGGAGAGCGCGTGAGCGACGGCCGAACCGATCATGAGCAAGAACAGGGCGAGTCCGGGCAGGCCGATGCTGATGAGCAGTTGCAACAGCGCGTTCTCAATGGTCACCTCGTTGAACAGGCGCCCGGTGATGCCCGAGGTGCCCGGCCCCGACCCGATCCAGCCGGTGAAGTTCGCGGCCTGCAGTGACACCCAGACGCCGAGGTCGCGGGCCTGCGACGACAGTTCGGCTTCGATCGAACTGTTGCGGGCGGTGAAGGCGTCGAACTGGAACAGTGCGATCACCGCGACGATCATCAGGGCCGCGAGCAGAGCAAATTTGCCCCAGCGCTTCTCACCGCGCATGACGAGCGATACCGCGTAGGCGAAGGCGATGGCGATGGCCGCCGAGAGGATCGCGCCGCGAGAAACGGTGGCGACGAGGCCGAGCCCGCTGAACACCGCGGCAACGAGGGCCGGCTTGGAATTCTCGCGCAGCCAGACGCCGATAGCGAGGGCGCAGGCGACGGCAAAGAACAAGCCGGCGAAGAGCGGATGCCCGAACGATGCGTCGGCCCGATATACCGACCAATGCTGGTGGTCGGTCAGCCCGAGCATCGAGAACAGGGTGCCCCAGAGCGGGTTGAAGCGCAGAACCCCTTCGACGAGCGCATAGGCGCCGAGGCAGGCGCCGAGCAGCAGCCAGGTTCGGCGAATCCAATAGGCCTCACGGGTGCTGGTGCCGATGCACAGCGGCAGCAGCACCGCAGCGCTGAAGCTGATCATCCAGCCGAGGCTCGCCTGCAGGTCGGTTGAACGCACGAGGGTGAACAGCGTCCAGACCAAAAACAGCAGGGCGAAGTAGCGGGTGGCTGACCGGAACGGTGCCGCCGGGGCCGCGGGGCGGGCATCCGCTTTCGCAGGCAGCAGGCGACGCACCGCCCAGACAACGATGATCATGGTGGTCAGCGGCAGAGCGCCGATCGGGCCGTCCTGCGGAAGGACGCGGGCCGGAATGAGTGCAAAGGTGGCCAGCGCAACGGCAGGAAGAATGTGGGCCGGCACCAGAAACAATGTGACCACAGCGATGAAGGCCAGCAGGGTCAGTGGGAGGACGATGATGCCGAGACCGGTGACGAAGCGCGGCAGCACCAGGCTGGCCACGATCACGAACAGGCCGGCGAATGCGACGAGGATAATCGGCGTGCGGCGCTGGCGCAGGGTGGTGAAATCGAACATCGGCCGCCTTCGGGGGAGGTCGCGCAGGGAATGGAGTCGCGCAGGGGAGCACGAGATCTGGCCGCAGCACTGTTGGTGCAACAGGCGCAACGATAACACGTGACTTTTCCTCAGCGCCACCGAACCGGCGTGAAAACCGATACTTTGGGCGGGTCGCTGAAGGCCCGAACCATCAACGAAGGGAAGTTCTCCGGTGAAATTGTCCCGCCTGACCTACAAGCTCCTGCGTCGTTCCCGAGGCCGGGTGTACGCCATGCGCACCCTGGGCGTTCGCATCGGTGACGGCTGCCGCATTCTGAGTGATATCGCCACGACCGAGCCGTGGCTTATCTCGGTCGGCGATCGAGTGACCATCAGCTCCGGGGTGACGTTCATCACCCACGACGGTTCCGGCTGGCTTTACCGGGACGAGCGCGGTCGCCGTTATCGGTTTGCGCCGATTCGGGTGGGCTCCGACGTCTTCATCGGTGCCGGCGTTACCGTGCTGCCGGGCGTTCGAATCGGGGACCGGTGCGTCGTCGGAGCTGGGTCGGTGGTCACCGCATCGATTCCGGACGGCACCATCGTGGCCGGCGTTCCGGCGCGGCCGATCAAGGAATGGCCCGAGTTTCATGCGGCGCTCGCCGCCTGGCCGGCTGAGGCCGACATGGTCGGCGCGACCTACCGTGAGCGGGTCGACTCGATCGCCGAGGGGTTTCTGGTCAACATGCGGGCGTGGCCACGGCCTTGATGAACCCGGCGCTCTGGTAGCCGAACTGGTAGGCCCACTTCAGCGGATCCATCGGCTGTCGGGCGCCGATCACGGCGAGCGACCCGGCGTAACACCGGCTGATCTGTACCCGGGCCCGGCTCACGTGGTAGCTCGAGGTGACCACGATCACCCGATTCCAGCCTCGCGCGGTCGCAAACACGGCAATCGCCTCGGCTTCACCGCGGGTCGTGGTCGGGTGGGGGTCGAAACAGTCGACCTCGATCGTGGTGCCCGGCACGGGCACCGGGCGAGCGCACAGATTCGCCGGGCGGGTGTCGCCGCCGAACGCATCCGAGATGAGGATGCGCCCGCTATAGCCCGCTGTGGCAAGGTCGACTGCCTTTGCCACCACGGCGGCGCTACCCAGGCCACCGAGCACGACGATCGCGTCGGCAGGCCGGGGCGGGTCTTCACGCGGAAACATCACCGTTCGGGTCGTAACAGCCAGCAGGCCCACGGCCAATAGCAGCAGACCGGTGAGTACCGTGAGCGCGCGCTGTCGGGGGCGCGACCTGCTCACTCGTTGCGCGGCAGCATCCGCTCTGCCGGGTGTGTCGATGCGGCCGCTGCCACCTCCGGCGCGCGCCCGGCGAACCAGGTTGGAACTGTGAACCCGTAACGAAGCACCGGCAGGTCGCGTACGAGGCGCCAGAGCAGCAGCGAGGCGGCGACAGCCCCGCCGGCGACGAGCACGGGCAGTGCCGGCCCGAGGCGGTCGAGCCAGGCCTCACCGCGGTACAGCAGCAGCAGGCTGGTGAAGGCTGAGACGAACAGAACGTGCACAACGTAGATCGGCAGGGTGTTGCGACCGACGTAGGCCAGCCCGTTCATGGCGCGAAAGCCGACCAGGAACCGGGCCACGAGAAGGCCGGCGCCGAGGGCGAGCAGGCTGACCAGCACGAGGGTTCCCGTGATGAACGGCACCCGCGCATCCACGGTGAGAATGACGCCGGCCAGCGCGAGGAAGGCCGCACCGAAACCGAGGCCCAGCCAGAGGGTTCCGAAGCGGCTGGGGCGGTTCACGAAGGCGAGGATCCATTCGCGCAGATAGCAGCCGAGCAGAAAGAACAGAAAGTAGCGGCCGATGCCGTTCCAGGCGATGTTGCCGGTGTCGGCGCGGGCGAAGAACAACACCGACAGCACGGCGGCGCCGCCGATCTGCACCCGCCAGTCGATGCGGCCACGCATGAGCTTGGCGGCCACGAAGAACAGGGCGAGCGCGTAGAGAAACCACAGGCCGTTACTGGGGCGCACCGGGGCGAGCAGCAGATCGATCGGGTTGGTTTCGTCGAAACCGGCCGGGTTGGGCAGCAGGGAGAAATACCCGAAGCGGATGACCGTCCAGACCAGCAAAGCCCAGACCAGCAGGCTCAGCCGGGTGCGCCACAGGTCGGGCCAGCTGCGCCGGACGACCGAGGCTGCGAACAGTCCGGAGGCGAGAAAGAACAACGGCATGCGAAACACGATGAACACGAGGTTGATCTTGTTCCACAGCTCGGGGGCCAGGCCGCTGAGCACGGTCCACTGCACCGCGTGCGCGAGGGCGACCAGCAGGATGGCGATGCCTTTGGCGCCATCAACCCAGTCGACCCGCGTCTGGTTCCCTACCCGGACCACTGCACTATGCAGACCACTGCGCAAAGGTCTTCATCATGTCCGTGTGGGCGAAGCCCGGTGTCTCATGGGCGAGGGTGTGGTACATGACCTGGGCGTCGGCGGCGACCGGCTTGATCTTATTGATCAGGGCGAGTCCGTTCTTGCTCGGAATGACCACATTGTCGGGGTGGGCGTCGTCCGAGACGAGCACCTTGACCCGACTGTTGGTCCACGGCGTTGCGCTGATGCGAGCCGGGTTGGTGCCCTTGATCAGGGTTTGGTTGTTGTCGTAGGCATCGCCGACGTGGGCTTGGTTCTTGGTGTCGTAGGCGTAGAGCCACTCGTTGTCGTACAGGGCGTTGACCATGTACAGGCCGCGAATGTAGGGGATCAGTTTCTTGCCGTAGGTGTAGCAGGCGAGGGATCCGCCGAATGACGTGGCCCGCAAAAAATTGCGGCGCACGGTGTAGAGCGAGTTTAGGTAGGTCCAGGCATTCTTCTGGGCGGTGGTGGCGATGGAATTGGTGTATTGGGTGCCGCCGGCATTGATGCAGATGGCGATGGTGTTCTGGTCGACGACGAGTTCACCGGGATACTTGAAGCCGCCGTTGAGGGCGTTGTGCGAGCTGGAGGCCGCGTGGTAGAACCACACCGCGCCCACCGAAGCGGTGGTGTTGCGAGAGATCGTCTGCGGAATGAACAGGCGGGCCCGATCACCGCCGATGTCCACCTCGATGTTGTCGTAGAGCTTCCTACCCTTCTGGGTGAGTACGTTCGACACGCGCGACACCTCTCCGGGCAGCTTCGGAGCGGTGGCAGCGAAAGCGGCCGGTGCGCCGAGCGCACCAAAACCGAGCGTGGCTGCACCAGCAGATGACAATGTGAGAAACTCTCGACGCTTCATTCTGCCGAAGGTAGCAGAGTCGATCACAGAGGTCCAACCCGGTTCTTGCGCAGCTAGGCTTCGTGCGGTGCCAGCCGCGGTCCCAGGGCCAGCCAAAGTACCCCGACCGCGAGGCCGGCACCGAGCAGCGCGCCGAGGCTGTTGGCGACAACGTCGTTGACCGTGGCAAACCGCTCCGGCAGAAAAAAGTGCTGGGCGAGTTCGATCACAGTACTCACCAGCGCGCCGCCCACCGGGCCGAGCCACCAGCGGCGAGCTCCAGCGAGCACGACGACGAGCAGGCCCACCGGAATGAACAGCGCGATGTTCGCCGTGAATTCAATGGACGGATAGTCCAGCCACGCCGGAATACCGTGAGCGTGCAGCCAGAGTACGAGCGTCGAAATCGACCCGTGCACGCCGCGATCGACGGGCGTCGGCCAGAAGGCGATCGCATTCAGGGCCACAACGTAAGCCAGCGCGAGCCAGAGAGCGGCCCGGCGCAGCAGTCCGTGCCGACGTCGACGAATCGCGGTCAACTCGGCCTACCCGTCGGCGGCGGCCGGGCCGTTGCCGACGACGCGCTTGGGCAGCGCGAACACCAGCACGAGAGCGATCACGGCGAACCCGGCGCTGACCGCCATTGCCAGGGTGGCGCTGTGCGTGAACGCGACAGCTAGGGCATCCGCTCCGGGGCCGGTCACCGTCAGCGAGCCGAAAAAGACGCTGCCGATCACGGCGATACCGACGGCGCTGCCGACGCGCTGCATGACGCCCACCACACCGCTCGCGCCGCCGGCCTCAGAGCGGTCGACGGTCGCGACGATGAACGACACGTTCGGGGCGATGAAGAGTCCGCTGCCGAGGCCGGCGATGAACAACGGCGGCAGGAGGTGCCAGTTGGTCAGGTCGCCCGGAGTGGTCAAGAGCATGACCAGCCAGATCCAGATCAGGCCGATCGTCACGAAGGTCACGCCGACCAGGAGCACCGAGCGCCCGAGCCGTTTGGCCAGCCGGTCGCTCTGGGAGGCCCCGAGTATGGTGCCGATGGCGAAGGGAATCGAGACGAGTCCAGACTCGAGAGCGCTGTGCCCCAACCCGGCCTGCCAGAGAATCGAGATGGTAAAGAAGATGCTGGTGAAAGCGGCAAAGTAGACCAGCGCGAGAATGACGCCACCGGTGAAGGCCGGGTGGGAGAACAGGTGCGGTGGCACGAGCGGGCTGCCGTCACGTTTGGCGACACTCACTTCCCAGGCGCCGAAAGCCACCACGAGCAGCGCACCGGCTGCGAGGGTGAGGAAGGTCCACAGCGGCCAGCCCTGGTCTTCGCCCTCGATGAGCGGCACCAGCAGTGCTACCAGACCGGCAGAGATGAGGACGAGGCCGAGCCAGTCGATGTTCGCCCGGGAGATCTGTGCTTTCCGGGGGAGAACTGCACCGGCGGGCAGGAGAAAAACCGTGGCGATGAGGGCCAGAATACCGATCGGCAGGTTCACCCAGAACACCAGCCGCCAACCGTCCGCGGCGCCGAAGGCCTCGATGATGAGCCCGCCGACGATGGGGCCGAGGGCGGTGGAGACTCCGATGACCGATCCCATGATCGCGAAAGCCTTACCGCGGGCCGCGGGCGGGAACATCAGCTGGATCACGGCGGTCACGGCCGGCACGAACATGCCGCCGGCCAGTCCCTGAACCACGCGGGCCACGATGAGCTGCAGGTCGTTCTGCGCGAGCCCACAGGCCAGGCTCGCCATTGTGAACAAGGCCAGTCCCGTGAAAAAGACCCATTTGTGACCGACGCGGTCGCCGACGCGGCCCGCCGGAATGAGCGCGAGGCCGAAGGCGAGGGCGTAGCCGGAGATGATCCACGACAGGGTGGCCTCGCTGGCGTCGAGACTCGTGCGAATACTGGGCAGCGCCACATTCACGATGGTCGTATCGAGCAGCGCCATGAACATGCCCGAGAGCAGCACGATCAGGGCCTGCCACGCCCGGCGCGGAACGAGCGGTGCGGTGGGGGTGGCGGGCGTAGAAGTCACAGGAGATCCTACAACGAAACCCCCACTCGGCTTGAGTGAGGGTTTCATTGTCGTGCTGCTACTGCTGTCGGGGTAACAGGATTTGAACCTGCGACCTCGTCGTCCCGAACGACGCGCGCTACCAAGCTGCGCCATACCCCGATGGCCCGTGGGCCTCAATCAGTATAGGCGCTCAACGTCCCTCACAACGAATTGAGCGGGCAGTTAGGCCGCGGTCAGCGTGAGCAGGGTCGCTTCGGGCGGGCAGGCGAAGCGTACCGGCGCATAAATGGAAGTACCGAGGCCGGCCGAGACGTTCAGAAATGCCGTGCGCAGGCCGTGGTTCCAGAGGCTCAACCCTTTCACCTGGCGGCGCGGAATATCGCAGTTGGTCACAAGCGCGCCGAAACCTGGCACGCAGACCTGACCGCCGTGGGTGTGCCCGGCCAGGATCAGCTGGGCGCCATGATTCACGAAAGAGTTCAACACCCGCTGATACGGGGCATGCGCGACGCCGACGGTAAGCGTGGAGCGCGGCGCCGCGGCTTGTTCCGGGTCGGGCCAGACGTCGTCGCCGAGCGGATCGTTCGCCCGCAGGTCATCGATCGCGCGCGTGATCAGGTCGAGCCGGTCCCGCCCGATGTGTGGGTCGTCGACACCGAAGAACTCCACGTGGGTGTCCTTCAGATCGAGCGCCTCGGCCGCATTGTTGATGTCGGTCCACCCCAGATCGGCGAACACCTGGCGGAGGGCGTCGGTGTCGAGCTCCTCCGGGCGAATTGTGCGCCGGCTGGACGGGCCGCCGAAGTAGGTGAACGGGTTCTTCAGTTGTGGTCCGACGTAGTCGTTGGATCCGTTGACGAACACGCCGGGAATACCGCGGAACGGTGCGAGGGCATACTCGATGCCCCTGACGCCGTCTTCGTGCCCGAGGTTGTCGCCGGTGTTCACGACGAGGTCGGGTTTCAGCGCGGCGAGGCTGCGCACCCACTCCTGCTTGTTCTTCTGCCACGGTGCCATGTGCAGGTCGGACAGGTGCAGCACGCGAATGGATGCTGAGTCCGGCGCGAGCACCGGAACGCTCACCTCACGCAGCGTGAACCGGGTGCGCTCCACGAGAGTGCCCCAGGCAAAGGCGGCGAGGCCGAGCGCGCCCGCCGCCGCGAGCATCGTGCCGACGAGCCGGCCGCCCTCGCCGGGCCGGCGAAGCGCGGTCACTCTTTGGGTTTCGTATCGGTTGCTGCGGGCGCCGTGTATTTGCCGATGACGATGGTCACGGCGTCGCCGGGGCGGCCAGCCGTGCCCTCGCCCGGCTGAACGGCGACAACCTTGCCGTTCTGCGCCTCGTCGAGGGTCGGCTCTTCGGTCTTGGCCACGGTGAAACCATAGGGGGCGCCGGTGAGCGTCGTTCGGGCATCCGCTTCGGACTTGCCGATGATTCCCTTGGGAATGACAACGCCGGTACCGTCGCTTGAGAAGGCCGTGATGGTGGCACCGCGAGTGGAAGCCGAACCACCCGCCGGGTCCGTGTTTGCCACGGTGCCGGCGGGCATTTCGGAGGTGGTCGCGCCGCCGTCGACGAACAGGAACCCGGCCGCCTCGAGAGTGGTCTTGGCCTCGGCCATGGACTTGCCGCGCACGTCGGGCACCGGAACGGACACTGCATTGATCACGTTGGACGAGGCTTCAGGGAAATCGTCCCCGCCGTACTTCGCGTTGGCGGCTGACATGACGACCGGCCAGATGCGGTGGCGCGCCGTGGAGCCATCCTTGCCGAACAGCCGGCCACTGTAGGTGCGCTGATTCTTCCAGTTCAAGCCGCCGACGTTGACCACGCCGACGACGGTGGCGACCTGGGTCGTGGCGCCACTCATCCAGGTGTCTTTGGCGGAGTCGGTGGTTCCAGTCTTACCGATCATGGGCAGCCGGGGTGAGGTATTGCCGTTGGATAAGCGGGCCGTTCCGCCTGTCATAACTGTTTGCATCGCGTGCTGCATGCCGGCGGCCACCGCGGGTTCGACCGATTGGGTGCAGGTCGACTTCGGAATCGGCATTTCGGTACCGTCAGAGCGGATCATCTTGGAGATGGCGACGGGGGTACATGTCATGCCATTGTTGGCGATGCCGGCAAAGGCCGCCGCCATCGTGAGCGGTGCGATTTCGTTGGTGCCGATCACCGATGCGGCGTTCTGGCCGAGCTCGCCGCCGTCGGCGCGGTGCACGCCGAAGTTCTCCGCGGTCTTGCGAATTCCGCAGAGGTCGAGCTTCTTGGCCATGCCGATGAAGCCGGTGTTGATGGAGTTGGTCGTGGACTGGAGGGCGGAATAGTTTGGGTTCGATTCGCTGCTGCCGCCGTCGTTTCGAGGGTTGAAAGGCGGCGTGTCGGAGTCATAGTTTTGCACGCCGAGGCAGCTGTCCTGAAAGTTGCCCCAGTTCGACTTGCGGCGGGAGTCGACGCGCTCGGTGAGCGCGTGGCCTTCCTTGAGCCACTCGGCCAGGGTGAACACCTTGTATGTTGACCCGGGCTGGAATCCGCGCGAACCGCCAAAGGCGAAGTCGGTGTTGTAGTTGATGCTCGTGTAGTTGGCACCGGTGGCCTGAACGTCCGGATCCTGGCTGTAGTCCTTGTTCTGGGCCATGACGAGAATGGCTCCGGTGCCGACCCTGACGCTCGACACGACGCCGCCGACGTTCCAATCGTTAACGACCTTGGGAACGTTCGCGTTCAGTGCAGCAACCGAGGTTGCCTGGAGGTCGAGGTCGAGGGTCGTATAAACGTCGAACCCGCCCTGGCTGAAGTTGGCCAGGCGCTCCTCTTCGGTCGCCCCGAAGGTCACATCGTTCTTAAGTACTCTGGTCACGTAGTCGCAGAAGAAGGCACTGTCTCCGGCGGTCTGGCAGCCGGTGCTCGGCACGGTGATGACGGGCTCGACCGGCGCGGCCACTGCGGCGTCGTAGTCGGCCTGGGCGATCTTGTCGTACTTCAACATCTCCTGAAGAATATAGTCGCGACGAAACTTATTGTCGGCGTAGCCATTGGCGGCACCGTTGGTTTCGCTGTCGGGGCGGTCGAGCTGAAACTTCACAGGGTTGTTCACGATCGCCACGAGACTCGCCGCCTGCGGCAGGGTCAGGGCCAGCGCCGTGGTGTTGAAGTAATAGTTGGCGGCGGCTTCGATGCCATACACCGTTCCGCCGTAGCCGGCGATGTTGAGGTAGCCGCGAAGAATGTCTGCTTTTTCGTACTTCTTCTCGATGCCGATGGCGAGGCGCATCTCGCGCAGCTTACGGTCAGCCGTCGGCTTGGTCGCGTCGGCGTAGCAAGCCTCGGCTGCGTCGGCGTCTGTCATGACCTCGCACTTTTGAATGAGTACGTTCTTCACGTACTGCTGGGTAATCGAGGAACCACCGCGGGTTTCACCGCCGGCCAGCGTCTGCACAGCGCCGTTGAAGCTCGACTGGATGTCGACGCCGCCGTGTTCCATAAAACGCGGGTCTTCACCGGCAATCGCGGCGTCCTTGGCGAACTGACTGATGGCGTCGGACGCGACGTCGACCCGGTTCTGCTCGTAGAACGAGGCGAGGAGTACGCGGGTGCCCACCGGGTCGGCGGCGTCGGTCGACGCGTAGATGTTGCTCTTCTGGGAGAGACGATCAATGGACAGGTACTCGGGCAGGCTGTCGAACACGTTGATGGTGTTCGTAGCGGCCATTCCCGACAGGGCAACGGCTGGGGCGACGGCGGCGGTCACGAGAATGCCGGCGACGGCACTCATTCCGACGAGACCCAGGAAACCCCCCAGAGCCCCGCTCACGGTTCGATTTTTGGCAGACATACACTTGAGCGTAAGCGACAAATCTGAATGCCCGCCTCGATAGGAGTCACATGCCCGCCTGGGAATACCTCACAACGCCGTTGATGATCCACAATACGGCCGCCATTTTGAACAACTGGGGCACTGACGGGTGGGAACTCGTGCAGGTGGTACCCGGCCCCGAAGGTGGCCTCGTTGCCTACCTGAAACGCCCGCTCGCCGCCAAGGAAGACGCATAACCGTGTCAAAGATCGAAGCCCGCCTGGCCGAACTGGGCCTTGAGCTGCCCAATGTCGTTCCGCCGGTCGCGGCGTACCTGCCCGCCGTGATCAGCAACGGATTCGTCTACACCGCCGGGCAGCTGCCGATGGTGTCGGGCGCACTGCCCGCCGCCGGCAAGGTCGGTGATGGCCACGGCCTTGTTCCCGCCGCCAACGCCCAGGAGTACGCCCGTACCTGCGCACTCAACGGTCTCGCCGCGATCAAGAGCGTGATCGGGTCGCTCGACCGCATCACCCAGGTGGTCAAGGTCACCGGCTTCGTCGCCTCCGACCCGTCGTTCACCGGCCAGCCGACCGTCGTCAACGGCGCCTCCGACGTGCTTGTCGACATCTTCGGCGACATCGGCCGTCACGCACGGTCCGCCGTCGGGGTTGCCGTGCTGCCGCTTGACGCCCCGGTCGAAATCGAGTTCGTCGTCGCCTTCGCGTAACCCGTTCGTAACTCCTGCAATTCGGGACGGCCGCGCGGAGCATCCGCTGAAAATCAAGGCTCTCGCTGAGCCAGGCCACGAATTGCAGGAGTTATGCGCACCGGCGTGAAGAAACAGTTGAGGCCGCTCCCTTTCGGAGAGCGGCCTCAACTGGTATCTGGCTTGCTACTTCTTCATCTGCGACGTGATGGTGTTCATCACCATGGTGTCGGCGAGGGTCGTCACGTCGCCGACGTCGCGCCCTTCGGCCGCGTCGCGCAGCAGACGCCGCATGATCTTGCCCGAGCGGGTCTTCGGCAGCTCGTCGACGATGTAGATGTCGCGCGGGCGGGCGATGGCACCGATCTGCTGGGCCACGTGCGCTCGCAGAATGCCCACGATGTCCTCGTGCGAGGCGATCTCAGCCTGGCTGAACTTGATCACCACGAACGCGACGACCGCCTGACCGGTGGTCTCATCGGCGGCGCCGACCACGGCGGCTTCGGCTGTGAGGGAGTGCGCCACGAGGGACGACTCGATCTCGGCGGTGGACAGGCGGTGACCCGACACGTTCATGACGTCGTCGACGCGGCCGAGCAGCCAGATGTCACCGTCGTGGTCGAGCCGAGCGCCGTCGCCGGCGAAGTACAGCGGGCCGTCCTTCGCGCCCGTGGTGCCCTCGAACTTGTCCCAGTAGGTCTCCTTGAAGCGTTCGGGGTCGCCCCAGATGCCGCGGAGCATGGCCGGCCAGGGCTGGGTGACCACGAGGAGTCCGCCGTTGCCGTGGCCAACGTGCTGGCCGTCATCGTCGAGCACGTCGATGGTGATGCCCGGCACCGGAACCTGGGCGGCGCCCGGCTTCGTCTCGGTGAGCCCGGCGAGGGCCGAGACCATGATTGATCCGGTCTCGGTCTGCCACCAGGTGTCGACGATGGGAGTGAGATTGCTGCCGATGACCTCGCGGTACCACATCCAGGCCTCGGGGTTGATGGGCTCACCCACCGAGCCGAGCACGCGCAGGCTTGACAGGTCGAACTTCTGCGGAATCTGGCGGCCGAGTTTCATGAACGTGCGGATGGCGGTCGGCGCTGTATACAGAATCGAGACCTTGTACTTTTCGATGATTTCCCACCAGCGGCCGGTGTGCGGGGAATCGGGAGTGCCCTCGTAGAGCACCTGGGTGGCACCGTTGGCGAGCGGTCCGTAGACCACGTAGCTGTGTCCGGTGATCCAGCCGACGTCGGCGGTGCACCAGTACACATCCGTTTCAGGTTTGAGGTCGAAGACGTTCTGGTGGGTGAACGCGTTCTGCGTCAGGTAGCCGCCGCTGGTGTGCAGAATTCCTTTGGGCGCACCGGTCGTGCCCGATGTATACAGAATAAAGAGCGGGTTCTCGGCCGGGAAGGATTCAGCTTCGTGCTCGGGAGACGCTGTTTCCATGGCGTCGGACCACCACACGTCGCGGTCGTTCCACTGCACGTCCTGGCCGGTGCGCTTGACCACGAGCACGTTCTTCACCGACGAGTCGTTGCTCTGCAGGGCAGCGTCCACGGCCGGCTTCAGGGCACTGATCTTACCCTTGCGGTAGCCGCCATCGGCGGTGATGACGAGCACGGCGTTGGCGTCGTCGATGCGTGAGCGCAAGCTCTCCGCGCTGAACCCGCCGAAGATGACCGAGTGCACGGCGCCGATGCGGGCCACGGCGAGCATGGAGATGACGGCTTCGGGAATCATCGGCAGGTAGACAGCCACGCGGTCACCGGCCGTGACGCCGAGCCCGAGCAGTACGTTGGCGGCTTTTTTGACCTCGGTGGTCAGTTCGGCGTAGGTATAGCTGCGCGAATCGCCGGGCTCCCCCTCGAAGTAGAGCGCGACGCGGTCGCCGTTGCCGGCCAGAACGTGGCGGTCGAGGCAGTTGTAGGCGACGTTGAGTTCGCCGTCTTCGAACCACTTTGCGAACGGGGGATTCGTCCAGTCGAGGGTCTTGGTGAATGGCTTGTGCCAGTGCAGCAGATTTCTGGCCTGATCAGCCCAAAATGTGGCCGGATCTTTCTGTGCGTCGGTGTACAGGTCGGGTGTCGCTGCTGTCTGTGCGGCGAATTCGGGAGTGGGCGCGAATCGACGCGATTCGTGCAGGAGGGTGTCAATTTTAACCGTCATATGTGTAATTCGCTCCTTTGCGGTACGTGCATGCAGGACATTGCCAGCTCACCTGAACCCTACCGGTCCGGGTCATTTTCTGTATACACAAACGAAATACTGAGAAATGGGCCCCCGTTTCAGGGACATTTTCTACCCCCCAGGCGAGTGTCCTCCCAAATGAGGACATTGGACTTGCAATTTGGTCGCAGCTGCGTAAACTGAAACACGTCTGAACGAAAGTTTTGACCAGCACCGCGTACGGTTCCCCCCAATCTGCGTGGTGCTAGGCGGCACCTGTTCCCCCCAATAGGTGCCGCCCCTTCTTTTTAATTGGGCTCCTCCCCAGGCCTGCTGGCGGGCGGGTTCTGCACAAATTCTGCGGCGGCAGCAGAGGCGTGGCCGCCTGGCCGTAGCGTCGAAGCATGGGCCAGCCCTTCGTCGCCGTTCCCTCCTACGCCGTCCCGGTCGAGTCGCCGCGGTCAGATCCTGGCACGCCGCCGTCGACCGGTGCGCCCCCTGCTGCACTACCGCCCGCGAACACCGCTCGACATCGCACGGCGACCACGCTTCACGTTGAAGCGAGCGTGGTCGATCCGACCGCGCCTGAACCGACCGCGCCTGAACCGACCGCGCCTGAACCGACCGCGCCTGAACCGACCGCGCCTGAACCGACCGCGCCTGAACCGGCCGCGCCTGAACCGACCGTGCCTGAACCGGCCGCAGCCGGCAACGAACGCATGAATGTGCGCGCACTCGGACCCCTCGCCAGCTACGCCGCACACCCCGACACGACCGACCTGTTCGTCAACGGCGACTCGGGACTGTGGATCGATGCCGGGCGCGGTCTCTCGTTCGCGCCCGCATGGCAGTTCGGCGAGGCCGCGGTGCGGGAGTTGGCTGTGCGGCTGATCGCGCTCGGCGGCCGGCACATCGACGAGGCGAGCCCGTGCGTCGACGTGCGTCTGGCCGACGGCATCCGCGTGCATGCCGTGCTGCCGCCGGTGTCGAGTACGGGAACGCTGCTCTCCATTCGGCTGCCGCACGCCGCCGACCGGAGCCTCGCTGCGCTCGCTGATGCTGGTTTGTTCGGCGTGGGGGAGGCATCCGCTGCGCAGTTGAACCGACTGCTCAAAGCGGTACGGGATCGCCAGAATATTCTCATCACCGGTGCAGCCGGGAGCGGGAAGACTACCCTGCTCGCCGCACTGCTCGGCGAAGCGCCGGCCCACGAACGCATCGTCGCGATCGAAGATGTGGCCGAGCTGCGCATCCGGCATCCGCACGTGGTCGCGTTGGAGGCCCGGCAGGCTAATTTGGAGGGAGCCGGGCGCATCGGCCTCGAGGCGCTGTT
The DNA here is from genome assembly GCF_004402315.1 of Cryobacterium sp. TMT1-3. Classification (NCBI taxonomy): domain Bacteria; kingdom Bacillati; phylum Actinomycetota; class Actinomycetes; order Micrococcales; family Microbacteriaceae; genus Cryobacterium; species Cryobacterium sp. TMT1-3. The sequence continues at coordinate 69,318 of NZ_SOFW01000011.1, read as the reverse complement.
GCGCGAAGCGCTGCGCATGCGGCCGGATCGTCTCGTGCTGGGCGAGTGCCGCGGATCGGAGATTCGGGAGTTGCTCGCCGCCCTCAACACCGGGCACGACGGGGGAGCCGGCACTCTGCACGCGAATTCGCTCGAAGATGTTCCGGCCCGGTTGGAAGCGCTCGGTTCTCTTGCCGGGATGAGCGCCGCGGCCGTAGCCCGGCAGACGGTGAGCGCGATCGGATTGGTGCTGCATCTGGAGCGTGTCGACGGGGAGCGAAGGCTCGAAGCGGTCGGTCGGTTCACCCTCAACGGCCGGGACCGGCTGTCGATCGAGGCGGCCTGATGCCGGTGGAGGCCGTGCGGCCACTCGAAGAAGTCGCGGCGGTCACCCAGCGGCTCGCGGTGTTGCTGTCGGCCGGTGTCTCTCCGGTGTCGGCCTGGGGGTATCTCATGCCGGTTCGGGAGAAGACGGCGGGTCCGGGGGCCGAGCCGATCACGCCCACGCGGAGGGGCGCCTCACCGCCGAGCCCAACTGATTCGACGACCACGGGCATCCTGCGGGCTGCAGCCAGGGCGGCGTCCCGCGGCGATAGTGTGGCCGACGCGATCGCCGGCCAGGCGCGCCGCCAAGCGAGAGAGCGCCCGTCGTCCGGCGGCGGGCGGCGGGCGCCACGGTCGGCCCGCACCGGGCGAAGGGGCGAAGCGCCCGGGCAGACTGAGCGCGCGTGGCTCGGACTCGCCGCGGCGTGGCAGGTGGCGACCCAGACGGGCGCCCCGCTCGCCGGATGCCTGCGCGAGCTCGCCGCGTCGCTGCGCGACCTCGCTCAGGTGCAGCGCGACCTGGAGGTGGCTCTGGCTGCTCCGCGAGCGACGGCCCGGCTGGTCATGGTGCTGCCGGTGATTGGCGTTCTGTTCGGCAGTCTGATGGGGTTCGACTCCCTGCACACCCTGTTTGCGACTGTGCCGGGGCTGGTCTGCCTCGGTGGTGGCGCACTGTTGATGCTCGCTGCTGCGAGTTGGAGCCGCGCGCTCGTGGGCCGGGCGGCTCCGACGGAGCTGACCCCCGGGCTGCGCCTCGAGCTCATGGCGATTGCCATGTCCGGCGGCGGGTCGGTGGACCGTTCGCGCGCGCTCGTGCATGCCGCAGCACGGCGCTACGGCATCACCTCCGCGAGCGATGTCGATCCGATTGAGCGGGTGCTCGCCCTGTCGATGCGCGCGGGGGTTCCCGCCGCGGAATTGCTGCGCAGCGAGGCCGAACAGCTGCGTCGTGATGCCCGCAGTGCTGGAGCGCGCCGGGCCGCGACGCTCTCGGTGACGCTGATGCTGCCACTCGGCCTGTGCGTGCTGCCCGCGTTCATGCTCGTTGGGGTGGTGCCGCTGCTGATCAGCGTGCTGTCCTCCACCCTCACGACGTTCTGAAGTTTTCCACAGATGAGCAACTGCCGCGGCGCCGGCGAGCACACCGGAGCAGAGTGATCGTGCTCGTGCCGCCCAACCCGCGTCGATGGACGCCGAAGGAGACGAGTCTGTGTATACAAAGATGGCTGCACCCGCCGTGCCCGCTGTGCCCGCTGCATCCGCTGTCACCGGCCGCACTGCGCTGAGGCGTCTGGCCGACGAGGCCGGAGCCGCCACCGCGGAATACGTTGTGGCCACGATGGCCGCGGTCGGATTTGCCGGGCTGCTTATTGTCATTCTGCGCAGCGATGAGGTGCGGGGAATGCTCACCGATCTGGTGCGTCGTGCTCTCAGCATCGGGTAGCCGGGGTCCTCGAAGGCTTCGGGAACTGTGGGGCCATCCGGATATTGTCGGGCTTCGCGCTGCTCGGGGCAGCACGACGGCCGAATTCGCCACCGCCTTGCCGGCGATCGTGCTCGTTCTGGCCTGTTGTCTCGGCGCCGTTCAGGTGGTGGGCGTGCAGGTGCGGTTGACGGATGCGGCCGCCAGCGCAGCGCGCGCGCTCGCCCGAGGTGAGAGTGCGGGGCGGGCTTCCGGCCTCGTGCAGAGTGCGGTCACCGGGGCGAGACTGTCGTCGGATCGTCGCGGGGAGTTCGTCTGCGCCCGCGTCAGGGCGCAGGGGTTGCCGGGAATATTCGCGGTCCTAACCCTCGAAGCGCAATCCTGCGCCCTGGCCGGCGGCTTATGAGTGAGAAAGACCACCGCTCGACGGCCGGTACGGCCGAGGTCCCGCCTGCCGAGCGCGGAGCGGGCTCGATCCTCGCCCTCGCGGTGCTCGCGGGCACCGTGCTGCTGACCACCCTGGTCGTGTCGATCCTCGGGCTGCTGGCCGTCGGTCGATCCGTCGCGAGCGCGGCCGACGCGGCCGCTCTGGCTGCCGCCGACACCGCTTCCGGTGCGATCGCGGGCTACCCCTGCGCGGCAGCGGATGCCGCGGCCGCCCTGAACGAGACGGCCGTCACGCGCTGTGCGGTGACGGGGCTGATCGCATCCGTTTCGGTGCGGCGTCGGGTGAACGGCATCGACATCACCGCGAGCGCCAGGGCCGGGCCGCCGCCGGAGGTACCAGCTGAATGAAGCAGTCCGGATGAGCGCGCTGATGAACCGACCGGCTGAAGCAATCGGATGGACTAGTGGGGCGAACTAGGAGAGGAGAACCTCGAGGTAGCGGTACTCGACCGCGGTCGGGCGGCCGGGCGAGTCGGAACCCTCAAACTCGAGGCCAGCGCCGCGCGCGTACAGGTAGCGCTTGCCGGAGTCGGCCGGAATCTCGATGCGGGGTTGCGGATCGCCCGAGTCGAGGAAGGTTGTCGTGATTGTCTTGCCCTGAAGGGGCCCATCCGTCAACTTCGCGGTGTATGTGGCCGTCGTTGTACCCATGGGTCTATTCTGCACTTGGGCGGGCAAACAGCAAGGGCTTGGGATTGTTGTCGTGCATGCTCTGAGCGAACTGGGCGATGGCTGGGAGCGCCGTGTGCGCCGCCGGGACGCGCCGAGGAGAACCTGTCGATAGGCGCGCATTCCATTCCGGTGTGTATGGTGTGCCTTGGCCCATCATGTGGCCACTACGTATAAAGAGGAGTCTGGTGCCAGGCACTAAGAAGCTGGTCATTGTTGAATCACCGACCAAGATGAAGTCGATTGCCGCATATCTCGGCGACGGCTATGAAGTTTTGTCTTCGGTCGGTCACATTCGCGATCTGATCGAGCCGAAAAACCTGCCGCCCGAGCTCAAGAAGGGTGCGCTCGGCCGGTTCTCGGTCGATGTCGACAACGGTTTTGAGCCGTACTACGTGGTGAGCGACGCCAAGAAGAAGACTGTCAGCGAACTCAAGCGGGCCCTGAAGAATGCGAACGAACTCCTGCTCGCAACTGATGAGGACCGCGAGGGCGAGGCCATTGCCTGGCACCTGCTGCAGGTCTTGCAGCCCAAGGTTCCGGTCAAGCGCATGGTGTTCCACGAGATCACCAAAGACGCCATCCTCGCCGCCAAGGACAACACGCGAGAGCTCGACACCGCTCTCGTCGACGCGCAGGAGACCCGGCGTATCCTCGACCGCATCTACGGCTATGAAATCTCTCCGGTCTTGTGGCGCAAGGTCGGCCCGGGCCTGTCCGCTGGCCGCGTGCAGAGCGCTGCGACCCGCCTGGTTGTCGACCGGGAGAAGGAGCGCCTCGCGTTCGTCTCCGCCGGCTACTGGGATCTGCTGGCGCGACTGGCGGCATCCGCTGCAGAAACCGACCAGGCGTTCGACGCGAAACTCGTGCGCCTGAACGGTGAGCGCATCGCCACCGGTGGCGACTTCGACGATTCCGGTGCGCTCAAGCCGACCGTGAAGGCCGTCACCCTCGACGCCGCCGCCGCGCACGCCCTGACGACCGCGCTGCAGAGCCCCGGCGTGAAGCTCAAGGTCACCAAAGTCACCTCCAAGCCGTACCGTCGCAGCCCTGCCGCACCCTTCACCACGTCGACCCTGCAGCAGGAAGCGGCGCGCAAGCTGCGCTTCACCGCCCGCCAGACCATGAGCGTGGCCCAGTCGCTTTACGAAAACGGCTACATCACCTATATGCGTACCGACTCGCCGTCGCTCGGGCAGCAGGCCCTGACCGCTGCCCGCACGCAGGCAGCAGCGCTGTACGGCGCCGAGACGGTTCCGGATGCCCCGCGCGCCTACAAGGGCAAGAGCAAGAATGCGCAGGAAGCTCACGAGGCCATCCGCCCGTCCGGCGACACCTTCCGCACCCCGGCTTCGCTCGCGTCGAGCCTGCGCGGCAATGATTTCAAGCTCTACGACCTGATCTGGAAACGCACCGTCGCCTCACAGATGAAGGACGCCACCGGTTCGACCGCCTCCGTGACCATCGCGGCCGGTCCGACCGGCACGTCCGAGCACGCGTCGGCGTCGGGCGCGCTCGCCGAATTCTCGGCCAGTGGAACGGTCATCACCTTTCGCGGTTTCATGCTCGCCTACGAAGAGTCCAAGGATGAGGAGCGCAACGCGTCAACGGACGCGACCGAGTCGAAGCTGCCGCCGCTCGAGGAGGGGCAGAGCCTGGCTCTGCTGGACCTCGAAGCCAAGGGCCACGAGACCACTCCGGCGGCCCGCTACACCGAGGCCAGCCTGGTCAAGAAGCTCGAAGAGCTCGGCATCGGCCGCCCCTCAACCTTCGCATCGATCATCTCCACCATCACCGAGCGCGGCTACGTCACGCCGCGCGGTCAGTCGCTCGTGCCCAACTGGATCGCCTTCTCGGTCGTGCGCCTGCTCGAAGAGTTCTTCGGCGACCTGGTTGAATACGACTTCACCGCCGAGATGGAGGACGACCTCGACCGCATCGCCGGCGGTGAAGCCAACCGTCTGGACTGGCTCAACAGCTTCTACTTCGGCAGCGACAAGCACCGCGGGCTGCGCCAGGTCATCGACAACCTCGGCGAGATCGACCCGCGCGTCATCAATTCGGTCGCGATCAGCGACGACATCACACTGCGCATCGGCAAGTATGGCCCCTACCTCGAGGTCAACGACCCCGACGCGGCAGCGGATGCCCCGCCCCGCCGCGTGAACATTCCGCCGGAACTCGCGCCCGATGAACTGACCGCGGCCAAGGCCAGGGAACTCATCGATGCCCCGGTCGTCACCGACCGCGTGATCGGCGTCAACCCGGAGAACGGCAAGGAGATCGTGGCGAAAGACGGTCGGTTTGGGCCGTACGTCACCGAGCTCGCCTCGGCCCCGACTGAACCCGTCATTCCGGTCGTGGCGTCCGCCGCGGTAGAAACGATCGACCCCGCGACCGGCGAGGTCACCAGTTCTCCCGCAGCGTTGGCCAAGCCGAAGCGCAAGCCGGCCGTGAAGAAGGTGGCCGCTGCGGACAAGCCGCGCACAGCATCCATTTTCAAGTCAATGGACCTGGCCACCGTGGACCTCGAAACGGCGCTGCGCCTGCTCGCCCTGCCGCGCGTCGTCGGCCTCGACCCGGAGACCGGCACCGAGATTCTGGCCCAGAACGGTAAATTCGGCCCGTACCTGAAGAAGGGCATCGACACCCGGTCGCTCACGAGCGAAGACCAGATCTTCGACATCGACCTGCCGGGTGCGATCGAGTTGTACGCGCAGCCGAAGTACGGCGCCCGTCGGGCGTCGAGTGCCCTCAAGGAATTCGAGGCACCCGACCCCGAAAGCGGCAAGGCGATCAAGATCAAGGACGGCCGATTCGGTGCCTATGTGACCGACGGGGTCACCAACGCGACGATTCCCAAGTCGGAGGACATCGAGGAGATCGACTTCGATCGGGCCGTGCAGTTGCTCGCGGACAAGCGGGCCAAGGGCCCGGCTGCGCCCCGTAAGAAGGCGCCGGCCAAGAAGGCGGCCGTTAAGAAGCCCGCCGTCAAAAAGGCTCCGACCGCCGCTGCGAAAGCGGCCACCGCAAAAAAAGCGGCCGCGACCCGGGCCGCGAACGCGGCAGCCAAGGCAGCGTTGGCCGGCACGCCCCTGCCGGTGAAGAAGGCAGCGGTCAAGAAGGCGGCCGTGAAGAAGCCCGCCGTCAGGAAGCCCGCAGCGAAGAAGACGGCCAGCTCGGCGGCTGACTCCGCCGCCACGACGACGATCGCGCCGTGACCGGTCTGTTCATCACCCTCGAGGGCGGGGACGGGTCGGGTAAGACCACCCAGGCGCAGCTGCTCACCGAATGGCTCGAAGAGCGGGGGCGCACGGTTGTGCGCACCCGCGAGCCCGGCGGAACGGATGTCGGCGTCGAGATTCGGCAGATCGTGCTGCACCATCGTGGTGAGGTCGACCCGCGCGCCGAGGCGCTGCTGTATGCCGCGGACCGGGCTCAACACGTTGGCACCAAGCTGCGGCCCGCGCTCGCCCGCGGCGACGTGATCGTGCAGGATCGCTACCTGGATTCCTCGGTCGCGTACCAGGGTGCCGGGCGCGTGCTCGGCGCCACCGAGGTGCGCGACCTGTCCCTCTGGGCCGCCGAGGGGCTGCTGCCCGACCTGACCGTGCTGCTCGACCTCGACTCGCAGGCCGCCCGGGCCCGGCTGGATGCCGACGATAAGGTCTTCGACCGGCTCGAGGCGGAAAAAGACGACTTTCATTCCCGCGTGCGGGCGGCGTTCCTCGACTTGGCCGACGCCGAGCCCGACCGGTTCCTGGTAGTGGATGCTGCCGCTCCCATCGCCGAGATCGCCGCCACCATCCGCGCCCGGGTGGTCCCCCTCCTCTAACCTTCCGGGCCCGGTTGGGAGAAGGCGCACCGAGGACACGGCCTGTCGGCGGGGCGGGTTACCCTTGACTCATGGCAGTGTGGGACAACCTAACGGGACAGGCCGACGCAATCGCCATCTTCCGGGCGGCCGCCGAGCGGGTACCTTCCTCAGCAACGCATGGGGCAGCGGACGCCGGTGGCACCGTCACCACCGCCGAGTCCACCTCCATGACGCACGCCTGGCTCATCACCGGCCCGCCCGGCTCCGGCCGCTCGAATCTCGCCTTCGCGTTTGCGGCGGCGCTGCTCAGCCCGGGCACGCCCGCCGAAGACCTCGCGGCCGCCCGCCAGGTCGACGCGCGAACCCACCCCGACCTCAGCGTGCTCACCACCGAGGGCGTCATCATCAAGATGGAATCGGTCAAGGAGGCCGTCGCCCGCTCGCAATACTCGCCCTCGGTCGGTCGCTATCGCGTCGTCGTCGTCGAAGACGCCGACCGCATGGTCGAACGCACCTCGAACGTGCTGCTGAAAGCCCTTGAAGAGCCGCCCGAACGCACCGTGTGGATTCTCTGCGCACCGAGCGAAGCCGACCTGCTCCCCACCATCCGCTCCCGGGTGCGCACCGTACGCCTGCGCGTACCGAGCGTGGCCGATGTTGCCGACCTGCTCGTGCGGCGCAATGGCGTCGACCCGGTCATCGCCGAACTCAGCGCCCGCCTCGCCCAGAGCCACATCGGCATGGCCAGGCGTCTGGCGACCAACGCCGACGCGCGGGCGCGACGCGAGGAGACGCTGCGCACCGCGCTGGGCATCCGCTCGGTGTCGGCGGCCGTCAACGCGGCGGCGCGGCTGCTCGCAATCGCCGGTGACGACGCCAAGGCGATCACGCTCGAGCTGGATGCCGCCGAGCGCGATGGCATGTTGCGCTCGCTCGGGGTCGAGGCCGGCCAATCCGTTCCTCCGGGGCTGCGCAGCCAGATCAAGGCGCTCGAAGACGACCAGAAACGTCGAGCTGTGCGCAGCCTCCGCGACGGCATTGACCGTATCCTGGTTGACCTGGCTTCGCTCTATCGCGATGTCATGATGGTGCAGCTGGGCCGCGACCAGGCCGTGATCAACCTCGAACTGCTCGCCGAACTGCGCACCGCGAGCACGGCCAGCGCCCCCGCAGCGACGGTCGCCACGATGGATGCCATCGCGGTGGCCCGCCAGCGCATCCAGGGCAACGTTGCTCCGGCCCTCGCCCTCGAGGCGATGCTCGTCTCGGCGATCCGCCGCCCGAAGTGACAACAAACGCAGAGACTCCCAGCCACCGTCGGTAGCCTGAACCGCAGCATCCGCTCGCCATGAAAGAGGAACCCGTTGAACCGCAAGACCCGCGCTACCAGTGCCACGGCCGCAGCCCTGGCACTCACTCTCGCTCTCAGCGGATGCGCCTCCCTCTTTTCGCAGGACGCCGGCCCCGCCCAGTCCACCCCCACCAACGAACAGGTACGCAACGAGCTCGCCCCGTTCTACAGCCAGGTGCTGCAGTGGGAAGACTGCGGCGACGGCCTGCAGTGCACCGACGCCACCGCCCCGCTGGACTACTCCGACCCGGCTTCCGGTGACGTGTCACTCGCCCTGGTTCGCCACGTCGCCACCGGTGACCGGATCGGATCGTTGCTGGTGAATCCGGGCGGACCGGGCGGTTCCGGTTACGATTTCATCAAGGATTCCCTCGACTACGCCACCGATGCCACCCTGCAGGCAAGCTTCGACGTCGTCGGGTTCGACCCCCGTGGTGTGGGCCGCTCCACGGCGGTCTCCTGCTACGACTCGGCCGACATGGACGAATACCTCTACGGACTGACGACCGCAGAACGCGGAACGGATGCCTGGATCGCCGAACTGGCGGCGTCCTCCGAGGCGTTCGCGGCGGCCTGCGCTGAGCAGACCGGGCCGCTGCTCGGTACGGTCGACACCCAGAGCGCCGCCCGCGACCTAGACCTGCTGCGCGCGGTGCTCGGCGACACCCACCTAAATTATCTCGGTTTCTCCTACGGCACCTACCTCGGAGCGACCTACGCCGAGCTCTTTCCCGAGAAGGTCGGCCGCCTCGTGCTCGATGGCGCCGTCGACCCCTCGACCAGTAATTTCGAGGTGACCAAGACGCAGGCGGTGGGCTTCGAGAATGCGCTTCGCGCCTACCTCGCCGACTGCCTGGCCGGGCAGGACTGCCCGTTCCGCGGCAGCGTTGACAGCGCGATGACCACGATCGGCGCACTGCTGGAATCGGTGGACGTGAGCCCCATCACGGCCGCTGACGGCCGTCAGCTGGGTGCCAACGCACTGCTCACCGCGATCATCTACCCGCTCTATCAGGCGACCGCGTGGCCGCAACTGAGCACCATGTTCGACACCGTGCTGCGCGGCAGCGCCGCCGCAGCGTTCCAGTTCGCCGACGCCTACAACGGTCGCGATGACAGCGGTAACTACACCGACAACTCGACCGAATCGATCATGGCCATCAACTGCATCGACTACGCCTACAACGCCGACCCGACCGTGATGCGCGCGCAGGCCGCCGAGCTCGATGCCGCGGCCCCGGTGATCGGCCGGTTCATGAGCTTCGGTGACATCGGCTGCGCCGACTGGCCGTACAAATTCACCGGAGACCGCGCCGAGATCCACGCGGCCGGTGCTGCACCCATTCTCGTCGTCGGCACCACCAACGACCCGGCTACCCCGTACGTCTGGGCGCAGCAGCTAGCCGAACAGCTCGAGCGCGGCAGCCTCGTGACCTACACCGGTGAGGGCCACACCGCGTACAACAAGTCGAACTCCTGCGTGAACGACGCGGTTGATTCCTATCTCGTCGATGGAATCGTGCCGGCGGCCGACCCCCAGTGTTAGTCGAACCCAGTGTTAGTCGACCCCCAGTGTTAGTCGAACCCAGTGTTAGTCGACAGCAGTGCTAGTAGAGCAGCAGTGCTAGTAGAGCAGCAGTGCCAGCAGTGTGCACGCTGTGAAATAATTGGGCATGCCGATCGAAACTGAAGCGCCGGGGCTGCGCGAGCGTAAACGCCTCGCCACCCGACGGGCCATCCAGCACGCCGTGCTGACCCTGTCCCGAGAGCGGGGCATCGACCACGTCACCGTTGAGGACATCAGCCGGGTCGCCAACGTGTCGCCGCGCACCTTTTTCAACTACTTTCCCTCAAAAGACGCGGCGCTGATCGGGGACGCGCCGGGACTGGCATCCGCTGACGATATCGAGGCCTTCGTCGCCGGAGCGCCCGACAGCGATGTGCTCGCCGACCTCGCGGTGCTGCTCTCCAAGAGCCTGCAGCGCACCGAGGAAGACCGTGAGATCCACCAGCTGCGCCGCTCGGTCATGAAGGAGAACGCGTACCTGTTCGGTATGCGCATGGCCACCCTGCGCGACTTCGAAGACCAGCTGCAGCAGATCATTGAGAAACGCTTCAGAGCGGATGCCGCCGCTCGCGCCCCCGAAACCGCCCTCGCCGCTCGCGGAGACGATCCCGCCGAGCTGAACCAACGCGCCCTGCTGTTCACCCTGGTGGCCGTGGCCGCTATCCGCCACGCCTGGCGATGCTGGGCAGAGGGCGACGGTGCGAGCCCATTGTCGGAGCGTGTGAACGCCTCATTCGCCGAGGTGTACAGAATCACCCGGAGAAACGACTAGGCTTGGCTGCTGTGTCACCGAGTGCCTTATGGGGCGCTCTGGTATCGCCGCCTTAGCTCAGTTGGTAGAGCATCTCACTCGTAATGAGAAGGTCGTCAGTTCGATTCTGACAGGCGGCTCCACTAATACTCCTGGTCAGGTGGGGTTTCTAAGACCGTCTCAGCGGTGTGTTGCGCCGAATTTGCCCACAAGTCCAACACTCATGTGATTTTCGGTTTTTGCGGGCAGTCTCCACGCGTCCAACCACTGACCTAGCTCCGCGAGCCCCGCCCCAACCGTGAGTGCAGGGCGGCTCGTCAGGACTCATCGTCACGGTCTGGAGCGGAGGCTGTCGGCCGGACGCGGCCCAGGCGTGTTCGCACGGCGATCCCGGCGCAGAGGATGACGGCGATGCCGCCGATGACGGTCTGCCAGGTGAGCTGCTCGTGGAGGATCAGTGCGGCCCAAAGGATACTGAGGACGGGTTGGGTGAGTTGTACCTGGCTGACTTGAGCCATGGGCCCGATGGCCAGCCCGCGATACCAGGCGAAGAATCCCAGGAACATGCTCACCACGCCGAGGTAGGCGAAGGCCGCCCATTGGGTGGGCGTGCCGGTGGGTGGCTGGTCGACGAGGGCGAATGCGGTCAGGGTGATCATGAGGGGCGCGGCCAGAACGAGGGCCCACGATACGGTTTGCCACGCTCCGATCGCGCGCGCGAGCAGGCCGCCTTCGGCATAGCCGATCGCCGCGGCTGCGACGGCACCGAACAGGAGCAGATCTGACCAGTGCAAGCGGATGCTTCCCCCTCCTTGCATGGATGCAAAGGCCACGGCCACCAGCGCTCCGACGGCGGCCATGATCCAGAACGGGAGCAGTGGTCGCTCTTTGCCGCGGAGGACAGCCATGACGGCCGTTGCGGCTGGCAGGAGCGCGATGACCACGGCGCCGTGGCTGGCCGACGTCGTCGTGAGGGCAAAGGACGTCAGGAGGGGGAAGCCGACGACGACACCGCCAGCGACGACGGTCAAACGAAACCATTGAATGCCCTGCGGAAGGCAAACCATTGAATGCCCTGCGGAAGGCGTTGCCGCGTGATGCTCAGAGCGGCCGCGGCGAGCACGGCAGCGATGACGGCGCGGCCGGATCCGATGAACAACGGGGACATGCTTTCGACGGCCACGCGGGTGAACGGTACGGTGAAGGAAAACGCGGCGACACCGAGCAGCCCCCAGGCGAGGCCAGCCCGGGAGGGGGATAGCGGTGTGGGCATCCGCTTGATAGCGCTACTATCATATGACATGGATAACGATAGCAGTTTTCGGATCGCGGCCGCACTGCGCGAGTGGATTGCTGGTCGCGCGCCGGGCGCCCGGCTGCCTACCAGCCGGATGCTCGTCGCCGAGTACGGGGCGAGCCCGGTGACGGTGCAGAAAGCTCTGCGCACCCTCGTGGCGCAGGGACTGATTGAAACCCGGCCAGGGGCCGGCACCTTCGTTCGCGCGGTACGGACCGCTCGCCCGCTCGATTTCAGCTGGCAAACCGCCGCCATGCGTTCACCGAGCAGCCACCTCGGCGGTTTGAGTCCCGCGCTGCGTGCCGCGCAGCAAGGAAGCATTGCTCTGCATTCCGGGTATCCCGACCGGGAGCTGTTGCCGGAACGTTTGGTGCGGTCAGCGCTGGCTCGCGCGGCCCGAAGCGAGGCGGCGCTGACGCGTTCACCGGTCGCGGGCCTTCCGGAGCTGCAGTCCTGGTTCGCTCAAGAGCTTGGCTCCGCGACACCGGTCGGTGTGACTCCGCCCCTGCCGAGCGATGTCATCGTGCTGCCTGGAAGTCAAAGTGGCCTGGCCACGATCTTCCGTGCCCTGGTCACCGCTGGGCAGCCGCTGCTGATGGAATCGCCCACGTACTGGGGAGCGATCCAGGCTGCCGCCCAAGCCGGCATCGACGTGGTCCCGGTTCCCTCGGGACCCGAGGGGCCCGATCCCGACGAGCTCGCTCGGGCGTTCCAGGAAACCGGCTCACGGGTCTTCTACGCCCAGCCCACCTATGCGAACCCGACGGGCGCGCAGTGGTCAGAGTCCACCACGACGCAGATCCTCGACGTCGTTCGCGAGCACGGCGCCTTCTTGGTCGAAGACGATTGGGCCCATGACTTCGGCATCGAAACCGACCCGCATCCTGTCGCCGCGCGCGATGACGCCGGCCATGTGGTCTATGTGCGATCCCTCACGAAGAGCGTCTCACCGTCGCTTCGCGTGGCGGCAATTATTGCCCGCGGTCCCGCCAAGGAACGCATCTTGGCCGACCGCGGGGCGGAGTCCATGTACGTCAGCGGGATACTTCAGGCCGCAGCGCTCGACGTCATTACGCAGCCGGGGTGGCAAACCCATCTGCGCAACCTTCGCCCGCAACTGCGGGCACGCCGAGACCTGTTGCTGACGAGTTTGCGCGAACACGCTCCCGACGCCCACATCACCGCCGTTCCAGCGGGTGGTCTCAACCTGTGGGCGCGCCTGCCGGACGGGACCAACCTTGACCGTCTGGTCGCAGACTGCGAAGCCGCCGGGGTGCTGATCGCTGCCGGCTCGAGTTGGTTCCCGGCCGAGGCCGCCGGCCCATTCATCAGGCTCAACTACTCCGGGCCGAACCCAGGGGCATTCACCGATGGCGCCCGCATCATCGGCCGAGCACTCTTGTCCAACCACTAACAGTGCCATCGGTGACGTGAGCGACGGTCCGGACCGCAGTCATCTGGCCGTTTTGTTCGCGGCGCTGCGTGAGGACGCGCTGGGGGCGGTTCACACGATCACCCCGAGTGCGACCCGCAGTTCATCCTTCGCACGTTTGTAACGGCCACGCGCGGTCGGTGCGGGAATCCCGACGACCTGGGCGGCTTGAGCGAGGGTGAACCCTTCCCAATGAACGAGCTGAACGATTTCCCGAAGCTCGGGGCTGAGTTGTGAGAGAGCGTCCCGCACGTCGCTGCCCTCGTCGGCTGCCGGCGCGGTCCGGGCCGACATGACGTGGGTTCGAATCTTCTCTGACAGTGCGAGGCGACGTCGTTCACCGCGGGAATGGTTCAGGATGGTTCCCCTGGCGAGACCGAAGATCCACATCCGGGCACCTTCCGCGTCGGCGGGAAGGAGGTTCACCCGGCGCCAGGCGACCATCATGGTGTCGCCGAGGAGATCGGCGGCGTCGTCGGGCCCCACGCGGCGTTGCAGGTACCGCAGTACGTCCCCAGCGCACTGGTCGAGGACCTTCGTCAGCTGTTTGCCCTTTTGGCGGGCGTTCACGGCACGACGATGGCGCACTGGACCTGCAAGTCGGAGACGACCACACCTGTCGTCGCTGACAATCGTGTGATGGCCATTTTCACAGCGACCAGGTTGGCTGCCGCGTAGGTGCCGTCATCCGTCTGGGGCACGGATCCGGGAGGTCTGTCTTCGATGGTGCCGTCATCGGTGACCACGACCAGAGAGTCGTTGCGGAGCTCCGTTGTGATCTGTTCGATATCGGCGGGGTCGACCTGCAGAGCGCCCATCGATTCAACGAACGCGTCCCAGTCTCCGGCCGCGGCCTCGTGCTGGAGGGCGATGCGGCCTTCACATGCTCGACCGCTGGGAAGCACGAATGCGTACGCCATGTCAGGATGCTCAGCCCAGGGCAGCCAGGCGAAGACGCCGGTGGCTGTGGCAGCGCCGGCAGTACCTGTCAGCGCCAGTGCGAGGCCGAATCCGACGACCAGACGAGTGGTCCAGCGAGACGGAGTTCTGGTTGCGACTTCGCGTGCTGCTGCCTGGTTCATCACCTCGAGGTCGCGCTGCACTCCGGGCGTTATCGTCACCGTCCCTGGTGACGATTGGCCGAGCATCATGTCGAGTGGGTCCGTTGCGTTCATGTGTTGCTCCAAGCCTGAAAGGTGCGTTACTACAGACATGTCCGGACGCACTCGAAACGATCACTCGGCAAGTTGATCTCCCTAAATGGTCGGCATGAACTCCGCGGGCGAATCGAGAATCGCGCCGATTCTGTCGCCAACACGCCGTGGCCGAATCGACGTACCACTACAGAAACTAGGCCATTTCACTGCCCAACAAGTAATTACTACCGCCGGTGACATGAATTGACCTCGGCCGGGTTAGCACTGTGGTGCGCCGAGGTTCTCTTCTCGCGAGCGCCTCGGGCCGTGGTGGACTCGGTTCCAACGTGGTGGGTGTCGTTGGACCTGATCAGGGTTCCCGCACGGGCCGGGCAAACGCTCGCAGCAGCGTGGCCAGCCGCCGAGCGCATGAGCCAACAGAAAGTCACTTGTACTCGCGCTTCCATACAAGTTGTGTTAGACATGTCACACAAACGTTGAAAGGATCCGCCATGTGGCAGAGCATCATTACTCGAGTTGGCCCCGCTGAACTCGTGACAGCGGCCTTCTCTTTGCCATTGTTCTCGTTGGTCCTCGCCCTTGTCGTCATTGGGGGATTGCTCATCGGCATGTGGGCGCATCGCCGTCGAACAGGGCCAGGTTCGAGCGAGGCCCGGACGTTGCTTCCCGGGCGCTTTCTTGCCGAACGGCGCGTTCTGAGCGTGGCTGCACTGACGGTGATCGTCGTCTACGCGATCGAAAACGTGGTGCGCGGATACCTGCTGAACCTCGCAGACATCGTCGAGTGGTGGCAATACGCCATGCCCCTCTTCACCGCTTCTGTCGGCCTCATATTCATGCTCGGCTTCTTGTCGCTGGAGCGAGGCGCCCTATCCGGACAGCCCGTCGTGTCTCTTGCCCGACGCACGTGGACCAGCTTCACGTCCCTCCCTCGCCTCGTTGGTGTTGGTGCCGCTTCGTTGGCCTTAATCGCTACGACGGTTGCTGCGGGACTGGCGTCATCGCCGGACGATCTAGGCCGCTACATTCTTCTGGCCATTCCCGTACCCAACGTGCCCATCGACGCACTCCGTCCGTGGTTCTACGGCTGGGCCTACGGTGTGCCCGTTCTGGTCTGCCTGGCGGCGCTGATGGTCGTCACGTGGGCCGCACTACGCCGAAACTCGCTGCGCCCCTTTCTGGGGCCTCAGACCCTGGTCGTTGAGAAGCGTGCGCGGGTTGAGGTCGCCACGGGCGTGGTGCGGATTGCAACCGCGAGCATGTTACTGGCACTCGGCGGTGCCTTTCGATTCATTGATCGTGCCGGGTCGATCGCGGGGTTGCAGGTCGGCGGTGACGGTGGTCGGAGCGACTCGTACGACTTGGCGTGGCGATATGCGGAGTTCGCGGTGGCGGCCGGATATCTTGCGCCACTCCTCGAGATCGCCGCCTTCGTTCTCCTCCTCCTGGTCGTCACCGGCGTGCCGCTGAAAGAAGCATTCCTCCACGCACAAGACGGCAGCCCGCAGCGAGTCCTATCGGAATCAGTGCGATGACCCCCCAGCAGATCGTGCCGGCGGCCGATGACGCTAGTCCGGCGCTCGGCATCTACCGCCAGTTCCGTGGCCTCATCGTGTCCGGACAGCTGGGTTCGGGAGAAAGGCTGCCGACCGTGCGGCAGGCCGCCAGCGACCTCCGTGTATCTCCGAGCACGGTCGGGAAAGCATACAAAATTCTCGAACGCGACGGACTGGTCGTAACACGCACGGCCGCGGGCACTCGCGTCGCCGAGTCAGCGGCAGTGCTTCCACTGTCCGTCATTCGGCGCATTCGTGACCTGGCCGCCGAGGCGGACGCGACCGGCGTCAACACCGACGACGTCATCGATGTTCTCCGTGTCGTGTGGCGGGTGGAGTCACCCGCAGCGTCGCCATCCACCACCGGGGACAACGGTATCGACTGAGGCACAGACCCGTCAGCATGCAACGGCCGCTCTGGAGACGTCCACGACATCGAAGCCAGAGCCAGGAGCAACAATGAGGGTAAACATCGACCCGGCAGCTATAACCCGTCCGCCGACAATCTCCATCGATATCCCTGCCGCGATGCTGAGACCTGGCGAGATGCCGGCGGGCTGAGAGTAGCGGGCTGCGGCCCAGCCCCGTCGCAGGCAGCAGGGTTGAACCTGCGTAGATCGTCCGATACGCGGAGTCGGGTGCATCCCAGCGCCCGTTAAATCGCCCGTTGATGGAGTGGGCCCAGTCGACTCAGTTCCACGGTTCAGATCCGTACCCGATGCGCCAAACCTCCCCAGGGTCGGTGCGAACGGCCAATCGGCCGACCGTGTCCGGCGTGATTTCCACTAGCCGACGGCGGCGAACGCTCGAGCGGCGGCCAGCACGCGCGGGCCGACCTCGTCTGGGTTGCCCTCGCGAATAAGCCGAGCAGGCGCCGTGTCTTCAAGTTGCGGATTCATGCCCTGAAACCACGCCTGGACCACTCGCGGTTGATCGCGCTCGGTGAGCAAGCCGGCGACCTGGTATGCGAGCCTAAGCCGGCGAATGGCCTCGGCCGGTGGCTTTCGTGTGCCGTCAGCCCACTGCCGCACGGCGCGGGTTTCCGTGACGGAACCGAGGTAAGCCACAAGCTGGGCACCCAAGAGCTCACGGAGCTGGCCGACGAGTTCGGCGATATCCGATCGGATTGAGATCTCGTAGGCCCGCAGGCCGGGAGTGTTAAGTGACATATCACCATCCTAGCTTTCTACCAGGCTAGATACCTTCGTTGGAACACCCGAAATCCCATAGTAAATGACCACATGCGTGCTCGGCACTGGGCTTTCTCACTGGGCTTTCTCACCGGGCAGCTTGCAGGGACCCAGTGACTGTCGATTGGCGGGACCATCCGGACGCTCGTGACGAGTTTCGGGAAGCTCACGAACACTACTCGGCCATACCAGCGGCATCCGAGCCTAGAATTGAGCAAGATTCGGATAACTGTCGATGCTGCCCGTTTAGCCTCGCGACTTGGGTCGGGCAGTGAAACAGCGGCAGCCGTTGTTGAACCCCTTCCCGAGACAGCCACGGAGGTGGCCGTGACGACGACGCACATGATCAAACCGCTGACCGCCGACACCTTTCGGGCGTGGCTGTCGCTCGTGCAGAAGCACAACGGGGTCTGGGGTGGGTGCTACTGCTCGTATTTTCACGGCGACACGGAGCGCACCATTAAGAGTGAGTACGACGGGCCGACATTCAAGCAGAGACTCGTGGCGGAGGGTGTCGCACATGCCGCGCTCGTCTTCGATGGCGACGACGTGATCGCATGGTGCGAGTACGGCAGCCCGCTCGAACTGCCGCGCATCTACCACCGCAAGGAGTACGACGCGGGCGAGAACAAACCGGCGCCGTGGCGCATCACGTGCTTCTTCGTCGACCGCGACCATCGACGTTCCGGAGTGGCACGGGAAGCACTGGATGGCGCGCTCGAGCTGATCGCGCTGGCCGGTGGGGGCGAGGTAGTCTCGTTTCCCAACGAACTCGCGCCCGGCAAGAGAACGTCGTCCTCCTTTCTCCACAACGGTACGAGGGCCATGTTCGAGAAGGCGGGATTTTCGTTCGAGCGTCACATCGGCAAGAGCAAAACTGTGATGCGCACGACGGTCCCGCCGGCCTGCGGCTGACGCCGGTTTCGCGCGGGCGGGTCGACGCAGTCAGATACGCATCGCCGACGAAACTTGTACTCGCGTCTCAACTTGTGCCTGCGACATGCATGGCCGCAACCGGGTTTGTCGTCAATCGCGTCCGAGCCGGCCGAGCTCAGATGCATTCGCATCGAGCAGTCGCAGTGCCCCGTTGTCGATGACGGCCCATCTGGCCTGGGAGACCCAGGACGTGACCGGCGTCCCCTCGCACGCCACCAAGGTCGATATCCCAGGAGTCGCCAGGAATGCCCCTGCGCCATCGGCTGCCCATCGGCCCTGGCCGCCGTTGCACCCGTCGGAACCCGTCCACGCGCCGTTCGCGTCAAAGACCACATGGGGGTCACTCGTACCGCCGACCGGCGCCCATCGTGCGGCCAGGTTCTCCGGCGTGGCCGGAGTCAGCCCGATCGGCAGGGGTGCCGGTTGCCGCAACTCCTCCCGCATCCGGTCAGTGATCGCCGGCGGCTCGGTAAAGGACTCGGCCGCCGTCGGGATCGGATCGGGCCCGCCGTCCAGCGTCAGGGTCGCGACCACCGCACCCTGTGAATCGCGAAGCTCCCAGCCGTCTCCGACCGCACGATACTCGCTGACGGATTCCAGCCACACCACTCGAGGCAAGGTCGACCCCGTGACGCATTCCCCGCTGGCCCCGTATGTGGACGCCAGGAAGAACGTGTCTGTCGCGCGCCACGATCCCTGGATCATGCCGCAGTCTCGCCACAACTGGAACTCAGGGACGTCCAGGCGCAGCCAGGTGTCCGCGCCCTCGCCTTCTGCGCCGGAGACCCGCCACAGATTGACCAGCTGGATTGCGGTCGATGCCGCACCCGTGCCGGGATCGGGCGGAGCTGGCGAATTCGAAGTTCGCGCGCCCGGATCATCCGGGCCCTGCGCGCACGCCGTCAGGGCGAGCACGAGTACTGCCGCCAGACCCGGCGCCACTCGCCGGAGCATCCGTCTCACCGTGCAGCCGCCACCGGGGCCCGTCATGCCCACACCGGCCAGACGACGAAACCGGCAGAGAACAACACGACGAGACTGCCGACAAACCCCGCGACGGCCAGCAGCAAGGCCACCCAGCTCATCACTGCGACGCGCCGATCGCTTGGTACGACATTGGCGGCGACTACGGCGCCACACAATAACAGAACCAGAACGACCGATGACACCACCGCGGGAAGCAGCCTCGCCTCCGGTCCGGGGCACGGTGCAAAGCTGGAGATGGCGCAGACGGTGGATTTGAATCTGAACAGCCAGACCAGCACAAGTCCCAGAACAACAATTCCCAGATTCAGCGCCGTCCACTGCATAGTGGTGCGCTGCGTCGTACTCGATGTAGCCCCCATGAGTTTGATTATGGTCGCGGGCCACGGGGATTGTCCAGCGCGGTGGCTTCAGCTCCGGGCGCCCAGGGCAGGTTTGACCGCCTTGACGATGGCTCCGTGCATTTCTTGGGCGACCTCGTGGGTGTATTCCACGCTCGCATCGACAAAACCTGCCGCAGCCAGGGCGTCGAGGTACTCCCGGTTCGTCAGGGCTCCGGCGATGCAGCCGGTGTAGCTGCCGCGCGCGACGCGGTCTTCTGCGCTGAGCTGGTCTTCCGCGACGACGTCGGAGATGCCGAGACGCCCACCCGGTTTCAATACCCGGAACATCTCGGAGACGACCGCGTTCTTGTCGGCCGAGAGGTTGATGACACAGTTGGAGATGATGACGTTGACGCTGTCATCGGCCAGGGGGATCGCCTCGATCTGCCCCTTGATGAACTTGACGTTGCTGGCGCCGGCCTTCACCGCGTTGGCGCGGGCCAGGGAGAGCATTTCGTCGGTCATGTCGAGCCCGTAGGCGAAGCCGGTCGGGCCCACCCGGCGTGCGGAGAGGAGCACATCGATGCCGCCTCCCGAGCCAAGATCGAGCACGGTTTCCCCGGCGCGCAGGTCGGCGACCGCGGTGGGGTTGCCGCAGCCAAGACTGGCCAGGAGCGCTTCCTCGGGGAGCTGCACGTTGTCTGCCTCGGTGTACAGCACGGATCCGAACACGGTGCCATTGCCCAGATCGGTGGGCACGCAGCAGGACGTGCTCGAGACATCCGTCAGTTGCAGCGCGGCGGCGGCGTAGCGCTCGCGCACCAACTCCGTGATCTCCGATTTCTCGGTCATTTTTGTTCCTTCCCATAGGTGGCGGCACCAGCCTACTGCTACATTGATACTTATCGATATAGCGAGTGCGTGAAAAACAACGAGGGAGATCGACATGGTTGCCATCCGAATCTACGAACCGGCCCTGTGCTGCGACACCGGGGTCTGTGGCGTTGACGTCGACCAGTCCCTGGTCGAGGTGACCGCGAGCGTGCGCAGCCTGCAGGAGCAGGGCGCAGATATCCAGCGCCACAATTTGGCCACCGACCCGCTCGCCTTCACCACGGATGAGACCGTTCGCGCGTTCATGCACGTCGTCGGTTCCACCGGGCTGCCGCTCACCGTTGTCGACGGCGTCACCGTGGCGACCGGAAGCTACCCCTCCAAGGCTCAGTTGCTCGCCTTTGCCGGCCTCGCTGCGCCAACCGCCCGAGTGGAGCTCGGCCTGACCGAGAAATCCGAGAGCGGATGCTGCGGCGGCGCCACCGGCTGCTGCTAGCACCATGAAGTTCCTGGAAGACCCGCCCCGCTTTCTGTTCTTCACCGGCAAGGGTGGCGTGGGAAAGACCTCCGTGGCCTGTGCCACGGCCATCGATCTCGCCGATCGGGGCCGGCGTGTGCTGCTCGTGAGCACCGACCCGGCCTCGAATATCGGGCAGGTGTTCGGCCTCACGATCGGCAACACGGTCACTCCGATCGCCGCGATCTCCGGCCTCAGTGCCCTGGAAATCGACCCCGAACAGGCCGCGGATGCCTACCGCGAACGCATCATCGCGCCGGTTCGCGGACTGCTCCCGGAGCGCGAGCTCGCGAGCATCGCCGAAGGATTGTCGGGATCGTGCACGACCGAGGTCGCCTCTTTCGACGAGTTCACCAACCTGCTCACCGATGACAGTCTGCTGGCGACCTACGACCACATCGTCTTTGACACCGCCCCGACCGGCCACACCATCCGCCTGCTGCAGCTGCCCGGATCCTGGACCGAATTCCTCGATGCGGGCAAGGGCGATCCGTCGTGCCTCGGCCCGTTGTCGGGGCTGGACAAGCACAAAACGGTCTACGCCGCCGCGGTCGCCGCCCTCGCCGACCCCGAACGCACGCGACTGGTGCTGGTCGCGCGGGCGCAGGCATCCGCTCTGAGCGAGATTGATCGAACCTTCGGCGAGCTGGCGCAGATCGGCATTCGCGGCGGCTTCGTCGTGATCAACGGCGTGCTGCCCCTCGCCGCGGGAACGGAATCGATCGCGGCGGCGGTGCGCCACCGCGAGTTGGCGGCACTGGAGGGCATTCCCACGTCGCTCGCCGCCCTGCCACGCGATGTTCTTGAGCTCAAGGCCGGCAACATGATGGGTGTTGACGCGCTGCGCACCCTGTTTCAGGCCGAGGGCGAGAGCGCCTCGAAACCGCAGCTGCCGGTCGTCGTGCCGGAGGCTCCGCTTGGCCGTTTCGTCGACGAGCTGGAACCGGCCGGGCACGGCCTGATCCTCTGCATGGGCAAGGGCGGCGTGGGCAAGACCACGATCGCGGCGGCGCTCGCCGTTGCCCTGGCCCAGCGCGGCCACGCCGTGCACCTGACCACGACGGACCCGGCCGCCCACCTGGTCGAGACCCTGCACGGCAGCGTGGCGGGGCTTCGCGTGTCGCGCATCGACCCGGAGCAGGCGATTCGCGAGTATCGCGACCACGTCATGGCCACCAAGGGGAAAAACCTCGACGACGATGGCCGGGCCGCCCTGACTGAAGACCTGCTCTCGCCGTGCACCGACGAGGTCGCGGTGTTCCGGCAGTTTTCGAAGGCCGTGCACGAGTCCCGTCACGAATTCGTCGTCGTGGACACCGCCCCGACCGGCCACACCCTGCTGCTGCTGGATGCCACCGGGTCGTATCACCGCGAGATCTCCCGCCAGATGGGGGAGAGCATGGCGTTCGTGACCCCGTTGATGCGGCTGCAGGATCCGGCGCTGACCAAGGTCTTGCTGGTGACCCTCGCTGAGACGACGCCCGTGCTCGAGGCCGAGGGCCTGCAGCACGATCTCCAGCGTGCCGGCATCCAGCCCTGGGGCTGGGTCGTCAACAATTCCATCGCTGCCGCGCACCCCGAGACCCCGTTTCTGCAGGCGCGCGCCGCCAGCGAAGCCACCCAGATCGACGCGGTCTTCGCCCGCGCCGACCGGGTCGCCATCGTGCCGCTGCTCGCCGAGGAGCCGATCGGCGTCGACAAGCTCGCCGCGCTGACCGCTCGGACCCCGCAACCGGTCTGAGCGCCGGCATCCGCTTGCGGCGCTGCACTGTGCACGCTCGAGCGGATGCCACTGGCTGCTCGCCGCGGGCCGGCCGCGCGAGCCGCCGATGGTCGCCTGAGCAGCGTTCGGGGCACCCACCGTTTGTAATGCCGCATTCGCTTTATGTGGTTAGGTATGGCTATCCTAAGTTAGTCAACCCTTCCCTTTCTCGAATCGAGCACCGTGCCCTTCCCCGCACCACGAACAGCCACCGCCTACGCGGCCATCGCAGCGCTCACCGCTCTTCTTGCTGGTTGCGCCGCCACGCCGACGCCGACCGCGACCGAGGAGGCCGCGACCGAAATCACCGTGACCCACGCCCAGGGCGACACCGTCGTTCCGGTCAATCCCACCCGCGTGCTCACCTTCGACATCGCCTCCCTGACGACGCTCGACGCCCTCGACGTCGACGTTCTGGGCCTGCCGAAAGCGAACCTTCCCGGAGAGCTCGCCAAATTCGCCAGCGACGACTACCTCAACATCGGCACTTTGTTCGAGCCCGACTACGAGGCCGTCAATGCCGCCGCGCCCGACCTCATCATCGTCGCTGGCCGCTCCGCCGCCGTCTACCCGGAACTGAGCAAAATCGCCCCGACCATCGACCTGAGCAACGAGGCGGTGGACTTCACCGCTTCGGTCATCGCCGGAACCGAAAGCCTGGGTGAGATCTTCGAGAAGCAGACCGAGGTCGCGACGCTGGTCGACACCCTCAACGAGTCGATCACCGAGGTCACTGAGCTCGCCGCCGACGCCGGCGACGCCCTCATCGTCATGACGAACGCCGGAGAGATGACCGCCTTCGGGGCCGGCTCGCGCTTTGGCTACCTGCACGACACCCTCGGCATCGTTCCCGCCGTCGCCGACGTCGAAGCGGCCACCCATGGCGAAGCGATCTCCTTCGAATTTCTGCTGGAGACCGACCCCGAGTGGATGTTCGTCGTCGACCGTGACTCGGCCACCGCATCGGGAACCGGCAACGCCGCAGAAGTGCTGGACAACGAGCTCGTCGCACAGACCGCCGCCGCCCAGAACGACCACATCGTCTACCTCAACCCAGTCTCCTGGTACATCGTCAACGGCGGACTGGTCAACCTGCAGGCCATGACCGACGAGGTTGCCGCGGCCCTCACAGCATGACTCGCTCGGTGACCGCCGCGCCGCCTGGCCGGCCGGCGGCGTTGACAACGCAACCGCGCCGCCGCGCTGCCCTGCCGCTCGCGGTCACCGGTGTTCTGCTGCTCGCCGTACTGAGCCTGTTCGTCGGCGTCAGCGACGTCACGCCGCTCAGCCTGCTGCAAGTGGGTGCCGACAGCCAGACCCGGCAGATCTTTCTGCTCAGTCGGCTGCCGCGCACCATCTCGATCGTGCTCGCGGGCGCCGCGATGGCCATCTGCGGACTGGTGATGCAGATGCTCGTGCGCAACCGCTTCGTTGAACCATCGACGATCGGTACGACCGAAGCGGCCGGCCTCGGGCTGCTGACCGTGACGATTCTCGCCCCTGGCCTGCCGCTGATCGGCAAGATGCTCGTGGCCGCGATGTTCGCTCTGGTCTCGACCCTCGTCTTCGTGCGCATTCTGCGTTCGCTCCCGCTGCGCTCGATCGTGATCGTGCCGCTCGTGGGGCTGATGCTCTCGGGCATCATCGCCTCGATCTCTACCTACGTGGCGTTCGACCACGACCTGCTGCAAACCCTGTCGGCGTGGATGACCGGGGACTTCTCCGGCGTCATCGCCGGCCGGTATGAACTGCTCTGGATCGTCGCCGCGCTCACCATGGCGATCTATGTGGCGGGCGACCGCTTCACCGTGGCCGGCCTCGGCGAACAATTCACCACCAACCTGGGCCTCAACTACCGCCGCACGGTGGCAATCGGGCTGTTCCTGGTGTCGATCGTGACCGCCGTCGTGGTGGTCGTCGTCGGTGCGCTGCCCTTTCTCGGGCTGATCGTGCCGAATATCGTGAGCCTCGCCATGGGCGACAACCTGCGCAAATCGTTGCCGTGGGTGGCGGTGGTGGGCGCGGCGTTCGTGCTGGTCTGCGATATCGCGGGGCGGATCATCCGCTTTCCTTACGAAATACCGATCGGGGTCGTCGTCGGCGTCGTCGGTGCCGGCCTGTTCCTGGTGCTGCTCCTGCGAAAGAGTGCCCGTGTCGGTTGAGGTTCGACGGCCAGATAAGCGGATGCGCCGGGTCGCCGGGATCCTCGCCCCGCTGCTGCTGCTGCTGCTGACCATCGTCGCCTTCGTCGTCGTCGGAGCGGAGGGCAGCTGGAGCTTTGTGCTGCCGTTTCGCGGGCGCCGTCTGGCCGCGCTGGTTCTGGTTGGCTTTGCGATCGCCGTCTCGACGGTGATCTTTCAGACCATCACCGAGAACCGTATCCTCACGCCGTCGATCCTCGGTTTCGACGCCCTGTTCGTGCTGACCCAGACCGTGCTGGTGTTCGGAATCGGGTCCTCCGCGCTCGGCAGGATCCCCCCGGTGGCGCAGTTCCTCGGGGAGATCGTCGTCATGGTGGTGCTGTCGACCCTGCTGTTTCGGTGGCTGTTTGGGGGCGCGCGCCGCAGCATCCACTTGTTGGTGCTCGTCGGCATTGTGCTGGGTGTGTTTTTTCGCAGCATCAGCGCTTTTCTGCAGCGACTGATCGACCCGAACGAATTCACCGTGCTGCAAGACCGGCTGTTCGCCAGTTTCAACGCCGTCGAACCCGACCTGCTGCTGATTTCAGCGATAATTCTCGTCGTCACGAGCGTGGTGCTCTGGCGGATGCGGCACGACCTTGACGTGCTCACCCTCGGCCGGGACCTCTCAACGGTGCTCGGCGCCGACCACCGCCACCTCGTGCTGCGTCTTCTCATCGTTGTCTCGGTACTGGTCTCGGTGTCGACCGCCCTGGTGGGGCCGATCACCTTCTTCGGCCTGCTCGTTGCGAGCCTCACCTACCAAATTACGGGTACCCACCGACACGCGGCCAACCTGCCCGTGGCCGTGGCCGTGGCGCTCGCCGTCATCGCGCTGGTCGGCGGTCAGACCGTGCTCGAGCACGTGTTCGGCTTGGCCACCGTGCTGAGCGTCATCATCGAATTCATCGGAGGCATCGTGTTCATTCTGCTCGTGACCCGGGGAACTCGGCGATGATCGACATCGTCGGTGTGACCAAGACCTACGGCAGCGTGGTGGTGGTCGATGACGTCGACCTGCGGATTCCGGCCGGCGGTATCACCTCGATCATCGGCGCGAACGGTGCCGGCAAGTCCACGCTCATCTCGATGGTGTCGCGTTTGCTCACGGCCGAGCGCGGCACGATCACCGTAGACGGACACGATGTGGCGGCGACGAAGAGCGACGAACTCGCCCGTCGCCTCGCCATTCTGCGGCAGGAGAACCACCTCGCGGCCCGACTGACCGTGCGTGATCTGGTGGCGTTCGGGCGGTATCCGCACTCGCGGGGGCGCCTCACGACGCTCGACCGGGCCCAGATCGAGCAGGCGATCGACTACCTCGACCTCGACGCGCTCACCGACCGGTACCTCGACGAGCTCTCCGGCGGGCAACGCCAGCGTGCCTTCGTGGCGATGGTGCTCTGCCAGAACACCGACTACGTGCTGCTCGACGAACCGCTCAACAACCTCGACATGAGCCACGCCGTCGAGATGATGCGCATTCTGCGGCGCGCCGCCGACGAACTCGGCAAGACCATCGTCATGGTCGTGCACGACATCAACTTCGCGTCGACCTATTCGGACCACATCGTGGCGATGAAGGACGGCCGGGTGCTGCATCAGGGGCCACCGGCCGACGTCATCGAACCGGGGCCGTTGCGCGAGATCTTCGGCATCGATGTGGCGGTGCACGTCATCGACGGGCACCGCATCGGCGTGTATTACTCCTGATCACACCCTATGAGTAAGGCTGACATGTTTCTCACCGATTTTCCCGTGCGGCTCCTCGTTCGACACCCTCTGGTGCGGCGTTCCCTCACCGTGCACGCCATTCGCGACCTGTCACCGACCCTGCGCCGGGTGACCCTGACCGGCACCGACCTTGACGGGTTCACCGCCGACGGGCCAGACGACCACATCAAGGTGTTCTTTGCGGTCGGGGAGGACACCGCGGCTCGCGATTTCACCCCGCGCGCCTTCCGAGCCGGCCGAGCAGGCGTGCCAGCCGCGCTTGACCTGGATTTCGCCCTGCACGGAACGGATGCCCCCGCCACCGGCTGGGCCTCCCGGGCCCGGGTCGGTGATGGGCTGCAGATCGGCGGGCCGCGCGGGTCCCAGCTGCTGCCGGAGGGCATCCGCTCGGCCGTGCTTATTGCTGATGCCACAGCTCTGCCCGCCACGGCGCGCTGGCTGGAAGCCCTGCCGGCAAAGGTGGCGGTCACCGTGCTCATTGTCGGGAACGACCCGGCGCTCGCTGAGTATCTCGCTGAGGGGGAACGGCCCGGCACGCAGATTCAGGCCGTCGATGCGAACTCGCATGCCGATGCACTGATCGAACTACTGAACGACCTGGCCATCGACGATGGCACCCTGGTCTGGGCGGCGGGGGAGGCGGGCTCGCTCATTCCGTTGCGCCGCCACCTGCGGCAGCATCTGGGGCTCGGACGCGACCAGGCGCAGGTCAGCGGGTACTGGAAGCTCGGCGTCGACAACCTCGACCATCACGCGCCGATTGACCCCACCGATCCGGACTAGTTGTTAGGCGGCCATTTTGGGGTGCACCTTGACGAAGGTGATGTTCTTCGTCGGGTGCACTGTTTTGGCCGGCGCGCGGGAGAAACCTTTCGCGCCCTCGAGACGGTTCAGGCCGCGAAACTCCGCCAACGCATCGTCGAAGACGGCGTTGAGCTGGGCGCCGGTGAATTGCTCCGCAGCCCCGTCGGTGAAGCGGATGCTGATGAGTGAGTTGTCGGGAAAGTGCCGGTTCATGCGGATGAAGCCATCGGCATCCTGCTGCAGGGTGATCATTGCTCTAGTGTGACCTATATATAGGAGCCGTCGTTTCGGCCGCCGATTTTTTCGCTCACCGCCGCGTGTCGGTGCCCGTGGATAAACTGCAGGCATGACGGCTCTCATTCGCTGGGGAATCCTGGCCACCGGCGGTATCGCGCACATGTTCGCGAACGATCTGGTGCAGAACGGCCACACTGTGCAGGCCGTCGGGTCGCGCAGCCAGTCGTCAGCGGATGCCTTCGCTGCCGAATTCAGCATCCCCACCGCGCATGCGAGCTATGCGGCTCTCGTGAACGATCCCGAGGTTGACGTTGTCTACGTGTCGACGCCTCACCCCTTTCACTCCGAGCATGCTGCCCTCGCGCTGAACGCGGGCAAGCACGTGCTGATCGAGAAGCCGTTTGCGCTCAACGCCGGGCAGGCCCGGCAGATCGTGGACCTCGCCGCCCGTCGCAACGTGCTCGTGATGGAGGCGATGTGGACCCGATTTCTGCCGCACATGGCGCGGATTCGCGAGATTCTCGTCGGCGGCACGCTCGGCGACGTGCGCAGCCTGCTCGCCGACCACACGCAAGATCTTCCCGACGACCCCGAACACCGCCTGAATGCGCTCGCCCTCGGGGGCGGAGCCCTGCTCGACCTGGGTGTTTATCCGGTGAGTTTCGCGCACGCCGTCTTTGGCGCGCCCGATACGATTCTGGCCAGCGCCTCGTTCAAAACCACCGGAGCGGATGCCCAGGTCGCGACGATTTTTCGGTACGTCGGCGGCCAGATCGCCACGACGTTCTCGGCCAGTGACACCCTCGGCCCGACGACGGCGTCGATCATCGGCACCCGCGGGCGCATCGACATCGACGGTGTCTGGTACGCGCCAACCGGTTTTCGGGTGCTCGATAATCTCGGCGCCGTGCTCGAAACGTTCGAGCCGGCCGAGTTCACCGGCCGGGGCATGCACTTCGAAGCGCTCGAAGCCGAGACGCTGATCCGCGCCGGAAAGATCTCAAGTGACATTATGCCGGCCGAGGAATCGGTCGCCGTCCTGCGCACGCTCGATGCGGTGCGGGCTCAGATCGGTCTGCGCTACCCGGGCGAATAGCCCGCTGTACGGTGCGTCGGTTACCATACGGAGGTGGAAGAACCAGTGCAGACACCCGAAGCCGGCACGGCTGACGTTGCCGCGCGCGGCGGCATCGCAGCCGTCTTCAGCCGTCACCGCCGGGCCTGGCTGATTGCCGTTGGCGCCCTGGTTTTCGTGCTGCTGGGCAGTGGGGCCGTATTCGCCGGAACCCAGACCGGCGAGACTGCTCCGGCGGCAGCATCCGCTGTGGCCACGCCCACCCCGACACCAAGCCCCACGCCCACGGTCGACCCGGCCCGTCCGGTGCCAGCCCAGGCGACGACAGCCAGCCGGCTGCGCACCTGCTCCGTCGCCGGGCTCGCCGCCGACACTCGCCTCGCCGATTTTCAGGCCCAGGTGGTCAACGCCAACACCGGTGAGGTGCTGTTCGACCGCGGCGGCACGACGTCGTCGCGCACGGCGAGCGTTATGAAGGTGCTCACCTCGGCTGCCGCACTCAACGTGCTCGGCAGCGACTATCGGGCTACGACCCGGGTCGTGAAGGGCGCCGAACCCGGCCAGGTCGTGCTGGTCGGCGGCGGAGACCTCACTCTGTCCCGGTTGCCCACCGGCCAGGAACCGTTCTACACCGGTGCCGCGCACCTCGACGACCTCGCCACCCAAACCATGGTCGCCTGGGCCGCCGATCCGGCCAACCCGCCGATCACCTCCCTCGTGCTCGACTCCTCGTACTTCTCCGGGCCCGACTGGGACGAGGGCTGGGCCCGCACCGAACTCGGCCTCGGCTACATGCCCGAGATCACCGCCCTGATGGTCGACGGCGACCGTGACGACCCCAGCCGCAGCACCTCCGCCCGTAGCGAAGACCCGATTGCACGGGCCGGCCAGGCCTTCGCCGACGCCCTCGGCGGCGGGCTCACGATCAGCCAGGCCACCGCTCCGGCCGGGTCAGCGCAGCTCGGCGCCGTGCAGTCGGCGCCGGTGTCGACCCTGGTTCAGCAGTCCCTCATTGTGAGCGACAACACCATCGCCGAGATGCTCGCCCGCCTCCTGGCCATTGAAAACGGTGCCGGTAGCAGCTTTTCCGCTCTGCAGGCGGGCATCGTCAACGGCCTCGCCGCCTACGGCATCGATACCACCGGCATGATCATCAAAGACGGTTCGGGCCTCAGCCCGCACAATGCCGTGTCGCCGGCCTACCTGACCGCTCTGTTCGTCAAGGTCAATGCCCGTGAGGGCAACCTCGGCGTTCTGTTCGACGGCCTGCCGATCGCCGGGGGACCGCGTGGCTCCCTCTCCTACAGCGACCGTTTCGCCGGGGCCAATTCCGCCGCTGCCGGCGCCGTTTTCGCCAAGACCGGCTGGATCGACACCGGCTACACCCTTGCCGGCGTCATCCGTGCTGCCGACGGCACCCCGCTCACCTTCGCCATCTATGCCATCAGTAACGCGGCAATTGGTAACGTGAGCTCGAATGCCAAAATCGCCATCGACACCCTGGCCACCGGTTTCTTCCAATGCGGCGATAATCTCTCTAACAACTGACCGCGTATCAACTGACTGCTCACAAGGAGACATCGTGACCCGCGCCCTGTTCATCATTGACGTTCAGAACGACTTCACCGAGCGCGGGGCCCTCGGTGTCGACGGCGGCGGGGCAGTAGCTGCCGGCGTGAGCAAACTTCTCGCTGAGCATCCGCTCGCCTACACATATGTCTTCGCCTCTCGCGACTGGCACGATATCGGCAACGATAACGGCGGCCACTTCGCCCGCGACGCGGCCCCCGACTTTGTCACGACCTGGCCGGTGCACTGCGTGGCCGGCACCGCGGGCGCCGAATACCACCCCGCCCTCACAACGGATGCCGTGACGTTTCACATTCGCAAGGGCCAGGGCAAGCCCGCCTACTCGATCTTTGAAGGTACGACTGAGGCTGGGGAGACCGTGGGAGCGCTGCTGAGCGAACACGGGGTGACCGAGATCGACGTGGTCGGCCTCGCGACCGACTACTGCGTGCGAGCCTCCACCCTCGACGCCCTCGAACACGGCCAGCACGTGCGTGTTTTGACGGATCTGGTGGCCGGGGTCGCCGCGGAATCCACCGCGACCGCCCTCGCCGAGATGGCGCATGCCGGCGCGGTGTTCGCCGCGAGCGACGTCGTCGAGTGACTCAGTTCGCCCGACGGCTCGATGGTGTACGTGTGGCCTTCGATGCCACACCGGGGGAGCTGCCGGTTCTGCTCGTGCACGGTTTCGCATCGACCGCCGAGGCCACCTGGCGGAGTTCGGGCTGGGTGCGAGTGCTCGAGGAAGCCGGGCGCGGCGCTATCACACCCGACCTGCGCGGTCACGGCCGCAGCGACAAGCCGCACCGCACCGCCGACTACGCACCGAGGCAGCTCGCCGCCGACCTGGTAGCCGTGCTCGACACGCTCGAACTCGACCGGGTCGACGTGATCGGCTACTCCATGGGCTCACGGGTGGTCGCCGCCCTGGCCCGACTGGCGCCGGAACGCGTGCACCGTCTCGTGCTCGGCGGGGCCGGCCCGATCGAACTGTTCGAGACCTGGGATCAGGGCGCCGTGGCTCGGTATGTGGTCTCCGGCGACCGGCCCGCCGACCCAACCATCGCTGCGGTGCTCGGCCCGGCGATCACGGCCGGAGCCGACCGGGAGGCGCTGCTGGCGTGCGTGCGCGGGGTCGCGGGCTGCACGCTCGACGTGCCTGCGGGCATCCCGCAGCTGTTCGTCGCCGGCGGGGCCGACCCGATTCCGGTCGGGGTGACCGCCCTCGCGGCGAAGCGCGGCGCACAGTACCTGGAGCTTCCTGGCCGAACCCATCTCAACGCGCTGACTTCGCACGATTTCCAACAGGCCTCCCTGCAATTTCTAGCCTGAGGCTCGAGCCTGCTGCTGTGCGCGGGATGGTGGATGGGCAGCGCTCTCGTGCAAGTCGTTTGGAATGCCCCCGCTTACGGTGGAGCCACGGCGTGATTCAAGGCGCCGCACTCAACGTGGAGGACTCATGACATCGAACGACACCCTGGTAACCCCGAAACTCGACACCTACGACGGGCTGCTCGCCGCCATCACCCCCTCAGCCGGCGACACGCGCGAGATTCTTGATCCGGCGACGGGCGCGGTCGTTGGCCTGGCCCCAGTGCACACCGTCGATGACCTCGAAGCCGCCATCGCCGCAGCAATCCTGGCCCAGCCGGCCTGGGCGGCGCTCGGTCACGACGCGCGCAGCGCCGTCATGGTGCGGGCCGCCGACGCGATCGACGCCGCGGCTGAAGCCCTTGCCCAGCTGCTCTCCCGCGAACAGGGCAAACCGCTCAACGGACCCAACGCGCGCTTCGAGGTGGGCGGCGCATCCGCCTGGCTGCGCACTGCGGCGGCGACCCCGCTGGAATCCGAGGTGCTCATCGACGACGGCACCACCCACGCCGCGATCAGCTACCGCCCGATCGGCGTCGTGGGAGCGATCGGCCCCTGGAATTGGCCGATAATGATCTCCATGTGGCAGATCGCCCCAGCCCTGCGAATGGGCAACGCTGTCGTGGTCAAACCCTCCGAGTACACGCCGCTGAGCGTGCTCGCCCTGGTTGCTGTGGTCAACCAGGTACTGCCGGAGGGGCTCGTGACGGTCGTCTCCGGCGGCCGCGCGATCGGTGCCGGCCTCGCCGTGCATCCCGGCATCGGAAAGGTCATGTTCACCGGCTCGACCGCGACCGGTAAGGCCATCATCAAGAGCTCGGCCGACACGGTCAAGCGTCTGACGCTCGAGCTGGGGGGCAATGACGCCGGTATCGTGCTGCCCGACGCCGACCCGGCGGCCATCGCCGAGGGACTGTTCTGGGGTGCGTTCATCAACACCGGCCAGACCTGTGCCGCGCTCAAACGCCTCTACGTGCACGATGACATCTACGACGCCGTCTGCGAAGAGCTGACAGCGGTAGCGGCCAGGATGCCGATGGGTGTCGGAATGGATGAAAGCAACGTGCTCGGCCCGTTGCAGAACCAGGCGCAGTTCGACATCGTTGCCGGTCTGGTGCAGTCCGCGAAGGACTCCGGAGCGCGCGTGCTCATCGGCGGCAACCCCGATCTGGAGGCGCCCGGCTTCTTCTACCCGACCACCCTCATCGCCGACATCGACGATGACAACCCGCTGGTGCGGGAGGAACAGTTCGGTCCGGCGCTTCCGATCCTGCGCTACACCGACCTCGACGATGTCATCGCCCGCGCCAACAGTGTTGACGTCGGTCTCGGCGGATCGGTCTGGTCGAGCGACCTCGTCGCCGCCCGAGCTGTGGCCGCACGTCTGGAGACCGGAACGGTGTGGATCAACGCGCACGGCGCGGTGCACCCGATGATTCCGTTCGGCGGGGCCAAGCAGTCAGGCTATGGGCTCGAGTTCGGCGTCGAGGGCCTCAAAGCACTCGGTGTGCCGCAGGTCATCAACGGCTAAGCATCCGCTTCAGAAGGGCCCTCGTCGTCGACGGGGGCTCTTTGCTGCGCCCGTTGCCGGGCCGGGCGGTGGCTAATTCAGGAGAAATGAACGGATGCGTGCACCTGGCCCGCACGAACACGCGGCACATCTGCCGGCGCGGTGCACCCGGCCCGAATTAGCCCCACGACCGGCCGCACCGGCAAGTCGCGGCCCACCTTATGAACACGGGCCCAGTTTCTATACTGGGCCCGGGGACGGGGCCCGCGCCCCGTCCAGAAACTACGACGGACAAAACCGTGCCGCCCGGATCGGAATCCGGGCGGCACGGTGTGGCAGTGCAGGAAACTACTCGTGGGTGCTGACGCCCAGCGGAATTCCGCGGGTCTCTTTCACGAGGGTGACCGCGACGAAGGAGATCGCCGCGAGCACCATGAGGTAGATGCCGATGGAGAAGGTCTGGCCGGTCTCATCGAGCAGCAGCTGGGCGATCAGCGGGGCGAAGGCGCCACCGAGGATCGCGCCGAGCGCATAGCCGATCGACACGCCTGAGTAGCGCACCTGGGCCGGGAACATCTCGGCGTACAGCGCCGCCTGTGGACCGTAGGAGAAGCCGAGTCCACTGGCCAGGACAATCAGCGAGAGCGCGAACCAGACGATGTCGCCGGTGTCGATGAGCAGGAACATTGGGATGGCCCAGATGAACAGGAACGCGTAGCCGAGCTGGAAGGTGCGCACCCGGCCGATCTTGTCGGACAGGATGCCGCCGAGCATGGTCGAGGCGAGCCAGAACACGGCCGCGACGGTGCTCGCGATGAGCACCGGGGTGCGCTCCATGCCGAGTCCGCCGGCGTCAGCGGGCTTGGTGGCGTAGGAGTTGAAGAACGCGATGAGCATGTAGCCGGCCGCGTTGTTGGCGATGAAGATGAGGGCGGTGAGGATGACCTGACGCGAGTGGTTTTTGAACAGCTGCTTGAGCGGGGCGGCAGATTCCTTCTTGCGGGTTTGCATCTCCTTGAAGACCGGGCTCTCGGCGACCGCGCGGCGGATGACCCAGCCGACGACGATGAGCAGCACGGAGACGAGGAACGGGATGCGCCAGCCCCAGTTGAGGAAGGCCTCTTCACTCATCGACGTGGTGACCAAAATCATCACGCCGGTGGCGAGGATCAGTCCGACCGGTACGCCGATCTGTGGGTAGGCGCCGAAGAAGCCGCGCTTGTTGATGGGTGCGTGTTCGACCGACATGAGGGCGGCGCCGCCCCATTCACCGCCGGCCGAGAAGCCCTGCAGGATGCGCAGCACGATCAGCAGGATGGGCGCCCAGACGCCGATCTGGTCGAAGGTCGGCAGCAGACCGATGAGCGCGGTGGCCGCGCCCATCATGACGAGGGTGAAAACCAGCATGGCCTTGCGGCCGATCCGGTCGCCGAGGTGCCCGGCCACAATGGCACCGAGCGGGCGGAACAGAAAGCTGATGCCGAGCGAGGCCCAAGCGATGAGCTGGGCGAGCGGTTCGTTCTCCCCGGCCAGCGGGGCGAAGAACAGGCCGGCCAGCACGAGTCCAGCGGCCTGGGCATAGATGAAGAAGTCGTACCACTCGATCGTGGTACCGACCATGGTGCCGGCGAGCACCCGCCGTTCTTCGTTGCGTTTAGCGCTGGTCGCCGGTGTGCGCTCGGTCGTAAAGGCCATGGAATACTCCCTCGTATTTCACTGCGGTGCTGGGTCGGGTGCTGTTGCAAAGTGTGTGTGGATCATGCGGGAAAAACCGGCACTCGGGCAGTATGGCAGCAAAATCGACGATTACCTACCTATTGGTCAGTATTGTGTGGGATTGTTATTTTTCGGTGTTTCAGAGTGTGGAATTGCGCCCTGCATGGGGGTGCTGGCGAGTGCATCCGAAGCGATGGCGCTAGTTTGGAGGGGATGTCCTCCTCGAAAGTGCCCTCGGTGCACGGCCGCACAGCGCTCGCAACGTTGAGTATCGGTGTGGTTGGGATTTTGCTCTGGCCGGTCGTGACCGCCATCTTCGTGCTCAGCGCCTGGGACGTTGGCGAGACCTGCGCCCGGGTTCACAGCTCCGGCGACCTCGTGCGCTACGACTTCTTTCCGCCGCGGATGCTCTGTTCCACCGGGACGAATGAGTGGGCGAGCGCAACCCCTGCGGGCGTGACTGTCGGCTTCTCCGTCGTGCTCGTGCTCGGCGTTGCCGCCATGGTAGTCGGTGTCGTGGCCGGAGTGCGGGCGGTGCCGACGCTGGCGCCAGTGGCACTCGGTGTGAATTTCGTCTATGTGGCCGGGACCGTGCCATCGCTCTCGGTTCGTCGACTGCGGCGGCTGTGCGGGTTGCTTGCGGTAGCGTCCGTGCTCTCGCCGGCTTGGATGCTGTATCTGGGCTTCGGCGTCGGCCAGGCCGGGTCGGGCGCACCCGACCCGTACACCCAAATTCCGATCTATGCCGCGCAGCTCGTCGTGGCCGGCGCCATTCCACTGCTCGCCGTCGCGGCGGGACTGGCCGGCTGGGTGCTGCGGGCTCGCGCGCGGTCCGGGCGAGCTGATCGGGCATCCGTTGCGGTCGCCGGACTGGTCGCCGGGACGATGCTGCTCGCTCTGACGCTCTCGCTGGGTCTCGGGGCAATCGCGAAGGTCATTACCGTCGGTGAACGGTTCGTGCCGGCAACGACCGGCAGCGCGCAAATAACCGCGCCCCCGTCAGCGGGTGACGTGCAATTGATGCTGCCACCCGAGTTGCCGCCGGTCGTACTTCCCGACGCGCCCTCGACGGCGCTGACGGCGACCGAGCTCGAGGCGCAATTTGCGGCGTTCGTCGCCCAGACGAGCGCTCGCTTCGGGCCGGCGTTCGCGGAACCGGAACGGCAGGGGGCGGTCCCCGGCCCGGCGCTCGACCTCGCCGTAGCCGCTGCGCCGTACGCGTTCGACTGCCTGAATACCGGGATCGGCTACGGTATGGAGCTCACCTTCTCCAGCGCCGCTGTCGACGACTGGGACGTGAATTACGACGCCGCGGCGGCCGCGTTTCTGCGCATCACCGCTGGCTGGGCGGCCGACGGTTACCCCAGCCAGACCTACAACAGCGAGTTCCTCGCCTACGCCGACGAGCCGAGCCTCGTGTCCCAACTGCGCGCCCGCCACGTGGGATCGACGGTGCGGGTGGGAATGCAGAGCCTCTGCGTGGCCAGGTGACTAGCCGAGCTCGGCGACGATCGTTCGTGCGGAAGAGGTGAGAACGGCACCGATGTCGGTGGGGGAGTGCAGACTCGAGATATAGACGACGGCGAGGGAGGCGGGTGGTTCACCGGGCACCAGTAGCGGAACGGCGATCGACGACAGGCCGTCAATGACCTCGTTGTGACTCGAGGCGTAGCCGAGGGCAGCGACCTCCCCGGCCTCACTGCGGCGAGTTGCCGGGTGGCCGAGCGCGGCCCATTGCGTGGCGCTCAGGCCGGACTGGATGGCGATTCCCGGCGCGCCCATGTGCAGCGGATGCCGCGTGCCGGGCTGCTGCGCGACCGTCGCGTGGGCCTGCCGCGGCTCGATACTCACGAGAGTGAAGATCTCGCCCTGGTCGAGCACCGCGACGAACGCGGTCATGCCGAGTTCGTTGGCGATGCGGGTGAGAACGGGCCGTGCAGCGGCCTGCAGATCGCGGGACACCCCGCGGGCCAGGGCGGCCAGTCGCGCGCCGAGCCGCACCAGCCCGGCCGGGTCACGAACGACGAGGCCATGATCTTCGAGGGTGCGCAAGATGCGATAGGCGATCGAACGGTGCACGTCGAGGGCGGCGGCGAGTTCGACGATGCTCATCGGTTCGGTGCGGTCAGCGAGAATCTCTAGCACGCGGATGCCACGCGACAGGGTTTGCGAGTGCGCGGCGGGTGCCGACTGCTGGCTGCCGGGGGTCTCGGCGAATTCTGGGATCGACACCGTCCTATTCTCGCAGTCGGCTGACCGTTGCTTTAGTAACTCGGCCGCGAAAGGTCGGGCCCGGCCAGCCCCGTGGGCCTGATGAAGGTCGCGGCGAGCGTCTCCGACGCCCGGGCGAGGATGGCCACGTCGGCACCGACGAGCACGAAACGGGCACCCGCCGCCAGGTACCGCTTCGCGGTCGCCGGAGCGAAAGCATTGACGCCGACCGGTTTGCCGAGCGCCGTGACGGTGCGGATGCACTGCTCAACCGACGCGACGACGTCGGGGTGGTCCTGCTGGCCGAGCAAACCCATCGACGCGGCCAGGTCGGACGGACCGATGAACAGGCCGTCTACGCCGTCGACGCTGGCGATCTCGGTGATGTTGGCGACGGCATCCGTTGTCTCGATCTGCACGAACAGTGAGATCGTCTCGTTGGCGCTGGCCAGATAGTCGTCGATGCGGTTCCACCGGGACGCCCGGGCCAGGGCGCTGCCGACGCCACGAACGCCGAGCGGCGGGTAGCGCACCGCCGCCACCATGTCGCGGGACTGCTCGGCGGTGTCGACCATGGGAATGAGCAGATTCTGCGCGCCGAGGTCGAGCAGCTGCTTCACGATGATCCGGTCTCCGATCGGTGCCCGCACCAGCGGCACGATCGGGTAGCCGTGCACGGCCTGCAGCTGGCTGAGCGTCGACTCGAGGCCGTTGGGGCTGTGTTCGGTGTCGATCAGGAGCCAGTCGAGACCGCTGCCGGCGCAGATTTCCGCCACCAACGCGCTGCCGGAACACACCCACATGCCGATCTGCGCACGTTCGCTGTCCGCGAGAAGGTCGCGGAAGGTCGGCTCTGCTGCTACTCGAATCGGCATGTGATGGCTCCCAGGGGTCCATAGTCGGCGTGCACGGTGTCGCCCTGTTCCACCCACATCGGGCGGGTGAACGAACCGGCCAGGATGATCTCCCCGGCCTCGAGGCTGGTGCCGTGCTGGGCGAGTTTGTTCGCCAGCCAGAACACGCCGGCAGCGGGGTGGTTGAGCACGGCCGCGGCCACCCCGGACTCCTCGATGGTCTGGTTGCGGTAAAGCAACGCCGACACCCAGCGCAGGTCCACGTCGCCGACCTTCACCGGCCTGCCGCCGAGCAGCATGCCGCCCATCGCCGCGTTGTCGGAGATGGTGTCGACGATGGTGCGGCCGGTCATCTCGATGCGCGAGCTGAGAATCTCCAGCGCCGGAACCACATAGTCCGTCGCGTCGAGAACGTCGAACAGGGTGCAGTTCGGGCCGGACAACGGCTTGCCGAGCACAAACGCGAGTTCGACCTCGATGCGCACGTTCGAGAAGCTGTCGAAACGGATGCTCGCACCATTCTCGTAGACCTCGTCGGCGAAGATCACCCCGTAGTCGGGTTCGGTGATGCCGGTGGCGACCTGCATCACCTTGGAGGTCAGGCCGATTTTGCGGCCGACGAGCCGGCGGCCGGCCGCGATGCCGCGCTCCTTCCACAGGCTCTGCACGGCATAGGCGTCGTCGACGGTCATTCCGGGGTATCGGGTGGTCAACAGCGGAACCGTCGACCGGGTGCGACCGGCCGCGACGAGTTCGTCGGCGATCTTTTCGATGACTGACTGCTCAAGCATGCGCGCTGCTTTCTAGAGAGTGGTGCCGAGTTTGAAGCCGGCCAGCTCGTCATCCTTGCGGGTGTACGAGAAGCCGTCGGCGCCGACGGTGACGGCCATTTCGCGGGGCTCGGTGCGTTCGATGACCGGCTGCGGGTTGCCGTCGAGGTCGAGCACGAGCGAGGCATCCGTGTACCAGCTGGGCACGACGGGGTTGCCCCACCAGTCGCGGCGCTGGTTGTCGTGCACGTCCCAGGTGACGACGGGGTTGTCGGGGTCGCCGGTGTAGTAGTCCTGCGTGTAGATCTCGACGCGGTGGCCGTCGGGGTCGCGCAGGTACAGGTAGAACGCGTTCGAGACGCCGTGGCGGCCGGGTCCGCGCTCGATCAGGTCGCTCTTGCGCAGCGCGCCGAGCTTGTCACAAATGTAGATGATGTTGTGCTTCTCGTGGGTCGAGAAGGCGATGTGGTGCATGCGCGGCCCGTTGCCGCCGGTGAGGGCGGTATCGTGCACGGTGTCCTTGCGGCGCATCCAGGCGGCGTAGGTGACGCCGTCTTCGTCTTTGATGTCTTCGGTGACGCGAAAGCCGAGGTCTTCGAGGTACTTGCGGCCCCGGCCGACGTCGGGGGTGACCTGGTTGAAGTGGTCGAGACGCACGAGCGCGCCCGGCCCCTGCAGGTCGTAACGCCAGGCGAGACGTTCCACGTGGATGGTCGAATAGAAGAACTCGTAGGGAAAGCCGAGCGGATCCTCGACGCGCACGCTGTCGCCGATGCCCTTCACGAAGCCCTCGGTGCGGCGATCGGTGCGGCAGCCGAGCTCCCGGTAGTACGCCTCGGCGAGGTCGACGTCTTCGGGGCTGCGCACCCGAAAGGCCATCGCGGCGACGGCGGCGATGGGCCCCTGACGCAGCACCAGGTTGTGATGGATGAACTCTTCGAAGCTGCGCAGGTAGATCTCGGTGTCGCTCTCCTCGGTGACAACGAGGCCGAGAATGTCGACGTAAAATTCGCGCGAGCGGGCCAGGTCGGTCACGACGATGTCCATGTAGGCGCAGCGGAGAATGTCGGGCGGGGTCGCGGTGGGGGTGGGAATCGGATGGGTCATGGGGTTCTCCTCGTTGAGGGTGACGCGGGGTAGGTGCGGGGTAGGTGCAGGGGTTCTGCTGGGTGAAACGGATGCCGGACCCACGGTGTGAACGTGGGCCCAGTTTCTAAACTGGGCCTGTGGACGGGGCCCGGGCCCCGTCCACAGGGGCGGGTTACCGGCCGCCGAAGCGAGGCGTGTGCACGGGCGCGAGCGTGATGTGCACGGCCTGCGAGTCGGTGTAAAAGTCGATCGACCGGTAGCCGCCCTCGTGGCCGAGGCCGGAGGCCTTGACGCCGCCGAACGGGGTGCGAAGGTCCCGCACGTTGTGCGAGTTCAACCAGACCATGCCGGCATCGACCGACTGGGCGAAGTTGTGCGCGCGGGTGAGGTCGGTGGTCCAGATGTAGGCGGCGAGCCCGTACTTCACACCGTTGGCCAGGG
Source organism: Cryobacterium sp. TMT1-3 (assembly GCF_004402315.1). NCBI lineage: Bacteria > Bacillati > Actinomycetota > Actinomycetes > Micrococcales > Microbacteriaceae > Cryobacterium > Cryobacterium sp. TMT1-3. The sequence goes on along the minus strand of NZ_SOFW01000011.1, from coordinate 29,441 downwards.
CGAGCGCTTCGGCATCCGTTTCGAAGGGGGTGATGGCCACGACCGGGCCGAAGATCTCCTCCTGAAAGATGCGGGCGGTCGGGGCGACATCGGCGAAGACCGTGGGGGAGACGTAGTTGCCCTCTGGCAGGCCGGCCGGGCGGCCGCCGCCGGCGAGCAGACGGCCCTCGGATTTTCCGATCTCGACGTAGCTCATGACCTTGGCGTAATGCTCGGGGTGTACGAGCGCGCCGACCTCGGTCTTCGGGTCGTGCGGGTCGCCGACGACAATGCTCTGGGCGCGGGCCGCATAGCGGGCGCAGAAATCATCGTAGATGGAGCGCTCCACCAGGATGCGGCTCGACGCCGTGCAGCGCTCGCCGTTGAGGGAGAACACGCCGAACAGAGTTGAATCGATGGCGGCGTCGAGGTCGGCGTCGGCGAAGACCACGGCGGGGGATTTGCCGCCGAGTTCCATCGACATGCCCTTGAGGTTCGCGGCGCAGTTGCGGTAGATGGTCTGGCCGGTCGTGGTTTCGCCGGTGAAGGAGATGAGCGGCACGTCAGGGTGTTTGACCAGCGCGTCGCCGGCCTCCTCGCCGATGCCGTTGACCAGGTTGAACACGCCGTCGGGAACCCCGGCGGTGCGAAAGATCTGCGCCCACAGGCTCGCCGACAGGGGCGTGAATTCGGCGGGTTTCAGCACGACGGTGCAGCCGGAGGCGAGCGCCGGGGCGAGCTTCCAGCTTTCGAGCATGAACGGGGTGTTCCACGGGGTGATCAGCCCGGCGACGCCGACCGGCTTGCGGTTGACGTAGTTGATCTGCCGGCCCGGCACCTTGTAGGTGTCGTCGGCCTGCGCCACGATCAGGTCGGCGAAGAAACGAAAGTTCTCGGCGGCCCGTTGCGCCTGGCCGAGCGCCTGCGTGATCGGCAGCCCGGTGTCGAAAGTCTCGAGCTCGGCGAGTCGGGCATCCTGCGCCTCGACGGCGTCAGCGATGCGGTGCAGCACCCGGGCGCGAGCTCGCGGCAGCATGCGCGGCCAGGGACCGTTGTCGAAGGCTTCCTTCGCGGCGGCGACAGCCAGGTCGATGTCGGCTTGCTGGCCGGCGGCCGCGGTGGCGTAGGTCTGGTTTGACACCGGGTCGAGCACGTCGAAGGTTTCCCCGCCGACGCTGTCGACGAATTCTCCGCCGATGAAATGACGGATGCTGGTGGGTAGGTCAGCGGGAACGTAGTGCGTGGTCTGGACAGACGTCTGTGTCATGGTCAGGATCTCTTTCTCGGGGACGATTCGGGGGTCTGGTGGGGGTGATGCGACTTCTGGTACGCGAGGAGGGCATCCATTGTGCCGGTGCGGTGGGCGCGTGCGGCCAGCTCGAGCGTGAGGGCGGGCGCCTCCGCCTCGATCAGCTGCAGCAGGTTCTCGTGCTCCGCCACGGACTCGCGGGCACGGCCGGGCACGAAGCTGAACGAGGAATCGCGCAGCACCTGCATGCGGTTCCAGCCGCGGTGCACCAGGTCGAGAATGTGCGGGTTTGGACAGTTCTCGAACAGGATGGAGTGAAATTCGAGGTTGAGTTCGGTAAACCGGTGCGGGTTGAGGTCTTCGAGGGAGGCGATCATCTCCTGGTTGACCGTGCGGGCCCGGGCAATGTCGGCGCCGGTGATGAAGGGGGCCGACAGGGCGGTCGCGACGCCCTCGACGACGCTCAGGGTCTGCATCGTGTAGAGGTATTCGGTCTCTTCGATCATGGCGACCTGGGCACCGACGTTGCGTTCGAAGGTGACCAGACCCTCCGCCTCGAGGCGGCGGATGGCCTCGCGGACCGGGACCGCGCTCACGCCCAACTCTTTGCCGATCGCACCGAGCACCAGACGGTAGCCCGGGGTGAACGTGCTGTCGGAGATGCGCGCCTTGATCCATTGGTAGGAGAGCTGCGACTTGCTGAGGCCGGTGGCCTGGCCGGTTACTTCAGCCATTCCCGGTACCGTTCCTTCCAGCTCGCGTTCATTGGGTACAGCCCGTCGACGCCCTCGCCCGCAGCAACCATCTCGGCGATGAAGGTCTCCTCGTGTTCCTGTTCGATGGCCTCGGCGACGACCTCTTCGATCAATCCCGGCGGAATCACGAGGACGCCGTCCGCATCCCCGACGATCACGTCGCCGGGCTGCACCGCCGCGCCGCCGCAGGCGATGGTGAGGTCGGTATCCCACGGCACGTGCTTTCGGCCGAGAACGGCCGGATGCGCATTGGCGAAGTAGGTGGGCATCGCCAGGGCGGTGACGGCGGCCACATCGCGCACCCCGCCGTCCGTCACCAGACCGGCGGCGCCGTTGACCTGGGCGCGCAGGGCGAGGATGTCACCGACCGTGCCGGTGCCGGTCTCGCCGCGGGCCTCGATCACGAGCACGTCATCGGGGCGGAGGGAGTCGAAGGCGCGTTTTTGAGCGTTGTAGCCGCCGCCGTGGGAGATGAAGAGGTCTTCGCGGTTGGGAATGAAGCGCAGGGTACGGGCGAGGCCGACCATTCGCATGCCTGGACGAGTGGATCGGAGTCCGTCGATCGAGACGTTGTTGAGGCCGCGCTTACGCAGCTGGGAGCTGAGCGTTGCCGTCCCGACCGAGTTGATCTTCGCCTTGAGTTCGTCGGTCAGGATGCCGGTCGATCCCGGCAGCCCGGCCGCCTCAGCGGACCCCCAGGCCTCGGCCCGCTGCAGGTCGTCGATCCTGGGTGCGGCGCCGTAGCCGGCCATGGCGACCGTGCCCGCGACGACCGGCGTGACCAGGCGGCCCGTGCTCGGCGCGCCGGGCGCGGTGGGGGCGTCCACTTCGACTTCGACGACGTCGCCCGGCTGCACGACGGAGGACCCGGCGGGAGTTCCGGTGAGAATCACGTCGCCCGGTTCGAGCGTCATGAGTTGCGAGAGATCGGCGACCAGACGGCCGAACGGGAAGGCCAGGTCAGCCGTGGTGTCTTCCTGCACGAGCTCGCCATTGACCCAGGTGCGCACGCGCAGGGCATCCGCTTGAATGTCGGCGGCGTTGATCACGGCCGGGCCGAGCGGGGTGAAACCGTCGCCGCCCTTGGACTTGAGGTTCGAGCCCTTATCGGCGTAGCGCAGGTCGTAGACGCCGAAGTCGTTCGCGGCGGTGACGCCCGAGACGGCTGCCCAGGCGTCCTCCGGCGTTACCCGACGGATGCTGCGGCCGATGATGAGGGCGATCTCGCCTTCGAAGGCGAGCAGTTCAGTGCCGGCCGGGCGTTCGATCGGGGTACCCGACGCGCTCACCGAGGTGCCGGGCTTGAGGAAGTAGGACGGCTGTTCCGGCGTGCGGCCGCGCTGAGCGATGCGGGAGGGGTAGTTCAGGTGCAGGGCGATCACCTTGCCGGGGGTGCCGGTGAACGGTGTGGGGTGCTGCATGTGATGTCCTCTCGCGGCGCTGCGTGTGTATTTGAAATCATATACGATCTCGCGGAGGATGCAACCCTCGTCAGAATTCGCCGCTGTGTCCCGTCCGCTGAGCCGCCGCCCCGGCCTCCAAGGTAATGATTCTCATCGGTGACATTGGGACGGTCAGAGGAAACGGCGGTGAAACTCTGCAGCGAGCAGACGGTAAGACGTCAAACGGTCTGTCCAAGCAGCTATCGGACTATTGGTCACTAGCTCGTCAACAACGTTGCGTTCTGCGAGGAATTCCCATCGGCACCGGACCTGGGCCGGTGTGCCGGAAACTATCGTCTATTGAAGTGCTACCGACCGAGGACTGGTCCGGGATGGAGAGCCTCATGACTTCCGGTTCAAGGCCTCGTGCGCACGGTCGTTCCTGGCTGCTGTTGCGGGGACAATGCTGAAATCGGCCAGAAAGACGAGGTTGTGAAGTTCGGCTGCCACGATGGCCCGCAGTGTCGGAAGCTCCTCGGCAGCCTGTTCCGGCGTAAACACGTTCAGGGGCCAGTCCCGAACTGTTCCGCCTCGAAGATGCGGGTGGTGGAATCCGCGGCCGTAGTACGCCTCAAGGGTGATCGGCGGAATACCTGCCGCCGATTGCCCGGGCCAGGTGAGCATCCAGCAGCAGCTGAGCCCGCCGTCTGGGGTGCGGATCGTGGTGGTGGTGGTGATCGTGCCCGAGCCCAGCAGTAGTGTTGCGTTCACCTCGTGCAATGCGCATCGGCTCTGTCGGTCCAGGAGCGCGACCGTATTCCTGAACAGATGTTCTTTTTCGGAACGGCTGACAGCATCGCCGTGGGTTCCGTCGCGCAGGTCCGCGAAGTGCCGGAGCAAGGCCGAAACGTAGCCGGTTCCGGAGGGGGAAATGTGGATTTTCTCATTCATTCTGGTGTCTCCGATTTTCGGTGTCTTTGGTTGAGTCGAATCCGGTTTTCAGTGTGGAAGCAATCCATGCGTGCACGGGGTTTGGTCGCATTCCGCTCAGAGCAAGGAAGTCGCCGTGACCAACGGTGGGGTCGATGCGGAGCGTCGCATGGACTCCTGCCCGCCGTAGTTCGCCGGCGTAGATCCGCACGTCGTCTGCGACCGGGTCAAGACTTCCGGTGAGAATTGCGGTGGCACACACGCCGGAGAGGTCGGCGACATTCAGCGGGGTGAGGTACCGTTCCTCGTCCGGCAGCTTCGCTGCTCCGCGATACAGGGCCCATGACTGTTGGAGCTGTACACGATCAGGAAATCCTGGTCTGAGTTTAAAGTACGAGGGAGCCCGGCAGTCAGGGTCCAGCGGCGGATAGGCCAATACCTGCCCCGCCAGCGGCTTGCCATGATCTCGGCACCACAGAGAAGCGGATGCAGCGAGCGTACCGCCCGCGCTGTCGCCGCCCACGAATAGCTGGGTCCCTGGATCATCGAGGAGCGACGATGCCCAATCGAGTGCAGCGAGAAGGTCGTGAAGGGCGGTTGGGTGGGTCCATTCAGGGGCTAATCGATACCCGACGCTGACAACACGCATCCCGCACAGGGCGGCCACGGACAAACAGGCAGCATGCCAGTCGTTGAGCGAACCGCGGATCCAGCTACCGCCGTGGGCCCAAACCAGGGTTTTCCGAACGGCCGTCTCGGTCTCATAGATCCTCAGCGGAATGCGATGGCCATCGTCCGCCATCACGCTGGACTTAGCCCATCGGACGTTGCGCATGGTCGTTGATCCGGTGTTCATCCCTTCATCATGCTCAGGTTCGCATGTTGTCGCCTGCCCCTGCCGTGCCTATCCCTGACAGGGTATGGATGTCAGAGGGTCTATCCCCCAAGCTGGTGGCGTTGGACCAGAGTGGTTATCCGATGCGGGTAGCCACTTCTCTTTGGGCTGTAGATTGCGCCGACAAGTGGCGCTTGCATCCCTACTGTCTCAATGACTTGGAGGATGTGAATGAAATCGATGAATCCACAATACTAAATTTCAGCAGCACGTTGATCAAGGCGCAGCTGCTCGATGACGCGGTGGGAGTAATCCTCCACAATTCGTCCATCATCGTGAACGCTGCCCCGAGTGCGGCCTATATCGAGGGATCACAGATCAGTCCGTTGCCCCCACTCTCATCAACGATTCTTCGTCAGGGAAAGGTCACCGGGGAGAAGCTCATCGTCCTGCAATTAGGAGAGACCGGCGTCGACGAAAGCGGCATCGCCGCTCTGGGCTGGGCAAACTTTTACGGGGACTCTCCTGATGCCCCAGTGTTACTGAAGTCCGCGCAGGACGAACTTGGATATGTCGAGTTCGATAGCAATCTGATCCTTGGGCAGCTGGGCGATTCACGGGGATCGACGACCTTTGGTGTTCGGGCCAACCTGTGGTTCAGTCCGAAAGGCACGGACTGCGGGATCCATAACGAACACGATTTCATTGAGGTCCACACCCAGATACACGGATACGGACGCATGCAGAAGTTCATGGAGAACGAAGCAAAAACCGTGTACGAAGACCAACTGCTTAGCCCCGGAAATACAAACCCAACTCCATTCTGCCGGGAGGCCGAGGGGGCGTTCCAATACCCCTGGCACCAGTACCGAGCCGACACGGACTGTGTCTGGCTGGCCATCGAATACCACCGGAATTAAACCGTCACGGACGATTGTGTCGACACATCAGCCATCAAGATCTCTCAGGGAGCGTTATGAAAACCATTGGACTTGTTTTTGGTACCCGGCCAGAGGCCGTGAAATTCGCCCCGATCATCAAAGCCCTACAGGAAGACAGCCGGTTCAGACCGGTTCTGATTTCAACCGGTCAGCACCGCGAAATGCTGGATTCAACGATGCACGAATTCGGTATCAAACCGGACGTCGAGCTGAGGATCATGCGAGACAAGCAGACCCTCAGCCAGGTTACGCACCGGATCCTGGCCGGCATTTGCGACGGCGACTACTTGGGGGACATGGATGCGGTCATGGTTCATGGTGACACCGCCTCCACTCTCGCCGGAGCCCTGGCTGGCCTGCACAACCAGGTGCCGATCATCCACGTGGAAGCGGGTCTGCGTAGCGGAAACAACGAGTCTCCCTATCCTGAGGAAGCCAACCGGAAGCTGGTTGCACAGATCGCCTCACTTCATCTGGCCCCCACGCCCGGAAACAGCGCCAACCTTATTCGTGAGGGAATCCGGGAAAGCTGTATTGTCGTCACCGGTAACACCATCGTCGACGCCCTGGAATGGGGCATGAACAATCTTGCAGGCTACGGTGACCCAGCCTTGGAAGACCTGGATCAGGATCCACGGAAGGTTATCGTTGCCACGACCCACCGCCGTGAGTCCCAGGGGCAGCCGATGGCGGAGATCGCTGGAGCCCTCTTCGACATCGCCCAGAATGACCAGGTACGGATCGTTGTCCCGCTGCACCTGAACCCGCTGGTGCGTGGCGTTATGATTCCTGTCCTTTCCGGGCTGGAAAACGTTACCCTCGTGGATCCGCTCCCATACCTGAGCTTCTGCAGGCTGCTAGTCCGCAGCGACATCATCCTTTCGGACAGCTCCGGCGCGGAGGAGGAGGGCCCTGCGCTGGGAAAACCGACGCTTGTGCTGAGGGACATCACCGAACGACACGAGTCCATCCTGACGGGCAGCTCGAAACTGGTTGGTCGTTCTCGGCCTGTGATCGTTGCCGAAGTGATGCGGCTCCTTCACGACGAGGTTGTGTACCGGGAAATGGCCACGGCCATAAACCCATACGGAGATGGCCGTGCGACCCAGCGCACCATTGCCGCGGTCGCTCATTTCTTCGGAATGGGGCCGGCGGTCACGCCTTTCGTCCCCGGGGCAGAACGTGTTGGCATCGCGGCATAGTGGTCTCGCGTGCAGGCGCCGTCGCGCAGAGTGACGTGAAGACAGACTCCCCGGCGCTACTGTTCATACTCCCTAAAAGGAACCTTGTGATATGCCTCTTGGCCTCTTAGCTCTTGCCGCCGGCGGATTCGGCATTGGGTTGACCGAATTTGTCATACTCGGTCTGCTCCCCGAGGTAGCAGCAGACTTCAACGTCAGTATTCCCGTCGCCGGGTACTTGGTCTCGATATACGCCTTGAGCGTGGCCGTGGGTGGTGTCATCCTGACTGCGGCGACGGCACGGATGAACCGCAAAACGGTACTCGTCGGTCTGATGTGCCTTTTCATCGCGGGAAACTTCATCTCGGCCATTTCAATCGACTATTCACTCATGATGGCCGGCCGCATCATCGCCGCGCTCTGTCACGGTGCGTTCTTCGGAATCGGGGCCGTGTTGGCCTCCCAGCTCGTTACTCCGGACCGAAAGGCCCGGGCCATTGCGGTCATGTTTGCCGGCCTAACCACGGCAAACGTTCTGGGTGTCCCGCTGGGAACATTTTTGGGCCAGTCAACGGGGTGGCGAACAACATTCTGGGCAATCTCCGCGATCGGGGTCGTCACCCTGATCGGCCTGGTGCTCTTTGTGCCGAAGGAGGTTGACTCGAGCAGTCCGCGAATTGGGCTGATAAGCGAGTTGCGCGCCTTTAAGAATGCTCAGGTATGGCTGTCGGTTCTGGTCACCATTTTCGGCTTCGGAGCAATGTTCGGCGCCTTCACGTACATCGCCCCAATGATGATCGAAGTCGCGGGATTCCAGCCTGGAATGGTCAGCTGGCTTCTCGTGGTCTTCGGCGTCGGGCTCTTCGTCGGCAACCTCATCGGGGGCCGGGCGGCCGACCACAATCTTAATCGCACTTTGATCGGCCTACTCGTCGCGCTCACCGTCATCCTCGCCGCTTTTACGCTGACCGCACACAACCAGTGGGCCAGCATTGTTACTCTGTTCCTACTCGGGGGCGTCGGATTCGCAGCCGTGCCGGGCATGCAGATGCGTGTTTTGCACTTCGCTGCCGAGGCCCCGACTCTCGCCTCCGGTGTGAATATCTCGGCCTTCAACCTGGGCAACGCGATCGGAGCCCACCTGGGCGGTCTGACAATCGCAGCGGGACTCGGCTACACCTCACCGAGTTGGGTCGGAGCAGCCCTCGCGGGCGCGGCAGTGGTCACGATGCTCCTCTCGTCGCGGCTTGAGGGCAGGCAAAACCGTCGCGCCACGACCAGTGCCCACGCTGAAACCCTGCCACTTCCCAAAAATCTGTCCATTCGACGCTGACTCCACCGTCATCGAAAAGGAATACACATGCCCGTACACTCTCTGGCAATCGCCGAACCAAGCTTCGGCTCCGAAACTGTCACCGACTTCCTTCGGGACGGATACTGGCTCGAAGCTCCAGACATAACAGGGACCGGCAAGCCCGATCTCGTCGGCTACGGACTGTCGCTCGGAGAAATCTATTGGTATCAAAATCCGGGCTGGCAGAAGCGCCTGGTGGTGGACAAGATCAAGGAACCAGTAGGCATGGATTTCGGGGATATCACCGGCAACGGGGTCTCCGATCTTGCGGTCTGCTACCAGCTGTATGGTCCCGGCGGAACGATTCACCATGCAGACCCGGAGGGCGGCAAGATCGACTGGCTTGAAAACCCGGGGAACGCCGCAGAAACCACGGATCAGTGGGTGCGTCACTACGTTGGGCGCGCCACCGGTATGCACCGTTTGCGGGTGGGGCACTTCACCCGCACCGATGTGATGCAAATCATCGGCTTCCCCATCGTCGCAGTGGAAGGTGTCCACGCCGTTCTCCCGGTGGTCATCTTTACCCAGCCCGATGACGTCAGGAACGCTACGGAATGGCCGATGGAAGTCATCACGAACCGCGATTTTCGCATGATTCACGGTGTTGCACGGAAAGAGAATATTGTTCCGGGGTCAAATCTTGATTCCATCCTGATGGCTTCGGATGAAGGGGTTAACTGGCTCTATTTTGACGAGGCGGCTCGTGCGTGGACCTGGGAGCACATTGGTACCGGCGAGGAGTCCCAGTTCGAACAAACCACGTTCAAGGGAAGCGGTGACCTGGACGGCGGCCGATTGGGCGAGGACCCGCTGGCGTACGTCGCCGCAGTGGAACCCTTTCACGGAAATACCGTCGCCGTGTATGTGCGCGATGCCACACCCGAGACGGGCGAACAGGCGAGGTGGACGAGGCATGTCCTGGACATTTACGGCGACCCGAACGACAGCGGTGAGGGGCCTGGTCACACGGTTATGTGTGGCGACTTTGATGGGGACGGCGATGACGAATTCCTTGTCGGATTGCGCGGGCCGAACCCGTGGCAGGGGGCCATTTACTACAAGGCGGTCGACGCAGCCAGAGGTCTGTTTCTCAAGTGGCGGGTGTCCGGCGAATCAGTGGCTCGCATCGTAGCCGGTGACTTTACGGGTCGCGGAATACAGGACTTTGCCACCATTTCCTACTCGGTCGAGCACTACTTCGTTGCGCCAAAAGCGCAGATCACCCTGCACCATAACCTCACGCCGCACGAGAAACGAAGGTTGGAATAGTCATGACACGAAAAAGAGACTCCCCAGTGAATCGACGTCTGTTCATGACTGGCTCCGCCGGTACGGTGGCGGGAACGCTGCTCCTGGCTGCGCACGGAGTGGCACCTGCAGCAGCGCTGGGGACGTCGCCGACGGGCTTCAGCTCCGATTCAGGTTTCGGGTCAGGGCCGGTCGTCCCAGCCGGATCCATCGTCAGACCAGAAGACCGCAGATATGCCGATCTCATGACGGGGAACAATCAGCGCTTCGTGGCGAACCCCGACTACGTCAGGCTGATCACGACCACGGAGGATGCCGCAGCAGCCCTACAGGATGCTCTATCCCAAAAGAAACGGGTGTCGGTCCGCAGCGGAGGCCACTGCTTTGCCGACTTCGTTTGCAACCCCGACGTCGAAGTCATCTTGGATCTGTCACCCATGACCGCTGTCTATTACGATCCGAAGATGCGCGCTTTCGCCATCGAGCCCGGTGCGCGCATCATGAACGTCTACGAAACCCTCTACAAGAACTGGGGAGTAACGATTCCCGGTGGTATCTGCTACAGCGTCGGCATTGGCGGACACATCGCTGGGGGAGGATACGGACTACTTTCCCGCGCCCACGGGCTGACGGTAGATCACCTTTACGCGGTCGAAGTCGTCACCGTCACGTCCGACCGAAAGGTCCGAACCGTAGTTGCGACCCGGGATGACGCAGGCGAAAAGCAAGACCTGTGGTGGGCCCACACCGGTGGCGGGGGTGGTAACTTCGGCCTCATCACGAAATACTGGTTTCGATCACCCGGCGCTAGTGGAACCGAGCCGAAGAATCAACTCATCGCTGCTCCGTCGAGGGTCCTGGTCAGTGCGATCAGCTTGCCTTGGAACCAGTTGGATGAACGAAAATTTGCCCGCCTCATCACCAACTTCGGTGCCTGGCATGAGAAACACAGCGGCCCAGGCACGGCGGAGTCCAATCTGAGCAGCCTCTTCAACGTTAGTCATAAGGCTCATGGAAGTCTGGGGATGTTCACCCAGGTTGACGCCGCCGCCCCGCAGGCGCGCAGGATTCTAAACGACTACATCGCATCCATTCTCGAAGGAGTGGCCATCGAACCTGCCCCGGTGACCACCGCCAACGGCGAGATACCGGCCGTTCCCGCCTTCTTCACCCCGCAGGACATTCCGTGGTTGCAAGCAACTCGGTTGGTCGGAACGGACAACCCCACAATCACCAATCCAACAAGCCGTGGAGCCCACAAGTCTGCCTACATGAACAAGCGCTTTTCTGCAGCCCAGATCGGCGTCCTGTACGGACAAATGACTAAACCTGGTTTCGCTAACCCGAACACGATGATGGTGCTGTTCTCCTTCGGCGGCCAGGTCAACGCTGTCGAACAGCATTCAACAGCCAACGCACAGCGCCGCTCCGCTTACAAATTATGCTTGCAGACGTTCTGGTCCGATGCCAAGGATGACGCCTACTACCTGGGGTGGGAGCGCGAAACCTTCGAGGGGATGTTCGCCGCAACCGGGGGAGTTCCCGTCCCCGGCGAAGACACGGATGGTTGTTACATCAATTATCCGGACACCGACGTTGCAGAAAGAGCGCATAACCGTTCCGGCATCGGCTGGCAGCAACTGTATTTCAAGGACAACTATCCTCGTCTGCAAAAGGCCAAGCTTGCCTGGGACCCGACTGATTTCTTTCGTCACAAACTGAGTATCGAACTTCCCCGCGAACCCGCGAACAGTGAGTCGGTCCAGTGATGACTATGCCGACGACGTTGACCCCAGATCGGGTCGAGGTGTCCGTTCGCAGCAAATTGCCGTCGCTGACGGGGCTGCGTTTCTTTGCCGCGCTGCTCGTTTTCTTCTTCCACATCACGCTGTTCAACTCTCCCATCCCACCAAACAACGCTGTCAACCCTTTCCAGGATGTACAGCTGGGAGGAACCCTGGAGGCGGCCTTCAACAAGACCGGATACGTGGGAGTGTCGTTCTTCTTCGTGCTCAGCGGCTTCGTCCTGGCCTGGGCGTCGAAACCAGGGGAGCGGCTGGTCAGCTTCTGGCGTCGCCGGATAGTGAAGATCTTTCCCAACCACATCGTAATGTGGGTGCTGTCTATGGTGCTGTTCGCAGCGGCGATCACCAGCCCGGTGGCATCCATCACCAGCTTCTTTCTGGTGAACTCCTACTCGCCGGACGAATCCGTGTACGTCGCGGTCAATCCCCCAGCGTGGACGCTGTGCAGCGAACTGCTTTTCTATCTGCTCTTCCCGTTCATCATGCACCTCCTGCGGCAAATTCCCCGGAACTGGCTCTGGGGGTGGGCGGGAGTGATGGGCCTGTGCATGGTCGTCGTGCAGCTCATCACGCTATACCTAATCCCGGATACGCCGGTTTCGGCACTGACTCCGGTTTCCGCGACACAATTCTGGTTTGGTTACATTTTTCCGCCGACTCGGCTTTTCGAATTCGTCCTCGGATCAATTCTGGCTCTTATCGTTCTGTCGGGACGCTGGATCCCGATGAAGACCTATCAGGCACTGATCCTCTGCGCGGCGGGCTACGGTATTGCCCTGACTGTACCTTTCGTGTGGTCGTTCAATGTCGCGATGATCATTCCAATTTCTGCTTTGATCTGCACCGTTGCTACCGCCGATATGCGCGGTGCAAATCGGTTTCTGGGAAGCCGCATCATGTTGTGGCTCGGAAACATATCCTTTGGGTTCTACCTCTGCCAGGGAATCGTTATCTTCTACGGACGCATTCTCATGGGAAACGCGACCTATCCGACGCCGGTTGCTTTCCTGATGATCGTCGGGTTTCTCATCGCAGCGATCTTGGGCGGATGGGCTCTCTACGCGCTGGTGGAAAAACCGGCTATGGACAGGTGGGCCCGCCCCAGACGGAAAGAACCGGCGGCGTGACTCCCCGATCAAACCTGGAGAAAGATCCTCGCCCTCACGGAGGGGGCTCCACGGATTGCGTGGGGCCACCCTCTTCTCTTATCCCGGTGGCGGTTCTTACGGACGTGCCCAGTCGTGGTCGAACTGGCCGACGGTGTTCGCGGAGGTCAACAGCTGCAGCGCTTCGGAGCTGGGTGAGCCCGGATCAGCCGTATAGAGCAGGATCCGGTGGCCCGAGTCATCTGGAGAGGACAAAACCTCGAAGTTCAGCTCCAGGGAGCCGACAAACGGGTGCCTGAAATACTTCAAGCCAGATATGCAGTTCTCCACCGGATGCTTCGACCAGATCGAGGCAAATTCCGGACTCTTCATGGTCAATTCACCGACCAGAGCAGTCAGCTCCTGGTCGTCGGAGAAACGACCGGTCAGCAGCCGTAACGAAGCGACGGCGCGGTTGGCTTCTTCGGTCCACCGCTCATACAGCTCGCGAGTATGAGCATCCAGGAACAACATGTGCGTCATGTTGGGACGCTCCGCCAAGCAGGACGGACTGTCAAAGGCCAGCTGCGACGCAACGAGTTTGTGTCCAAGGGCATTCCAAGCGAGTACTTCACTGCGACGACCTAACACCACCGCTGGAGTGGTTGACATCGATTCGATGAGGCGCAGGGTTCCCGGACGCGCATGATCAGGCTTCACGTTCGCACGACGCTTCGTTTTCACCGGCTTCGCGAGGTCCATCAGGTGGGCGCGTTCTGCATCGTCAAGGTCGAGCGCGCGGGCGATGGCTTCGAGGACTGATTCGGACGCGTTGCTGCTTAGACCCTGCTCGAGTCGGGTGTAGTAGGTGTTGCTGACCCCCGCGAGCATGGCCAGTTCCTCCCGACGCAGCCCAGGTACTCTCCGCACGCCATAGTTGCGCAAACCAACATCTTCTGGCTGCAGTCCGGACCGTCGGTTACGCAGGAACTCACCAAGTTCTGTGGGGCTACTCATGCTCTTAAGTCTGGCTTATCGGGACTGCACCTGCCTAACCCCGCCAGTGCTACCCACAGCACGGTCTGGTTGTGCTTGAGCGAAGATCGCAGGCTGAGGGTACACATCCCGTTTCGGGCTTACGGAAGGACCACCGCCATGGCCAGCACCAATGACGTCCAGGAGACGCCATCAATACCGCCGGGAACAGTTTCACCCCCGGCCACGTCATCAGCAACAATGACCGGCAAGCAACGACTGATCCTCGTTCTTCTGCTGACGGCAAGTTTCACCCTCGCCGTCGATTTTTCCATCCTCAACGTTGCGCTACCCGTAATCGGATCTGAGATCGGCTTTGGGCTGGACACCCTGCAGTGGATCATCACCGCGTTTGCGTTGTGCGCGGCCGGGTTCACTCTGCTCTTCGGCCGGGTCGCGGACCTGTTCGGCCGGCGTCGGCTATTCATCCTCGGGATGGCCGTGCTCGGGATCGCTTCCCTGGTAGGCGGACTCGCCACCACACCGGCGCTGTTGCTCATTGCCCGGGTCGCTCAGGGACTGGCAACCGCAGCCGTCGTACCCGCAGCGTTGTCCCTGCTGACTACATCCTTCCCTGAAGGGAAACTTCGCGAGAAAGCGCTGGGACTCAATGGCGCCCTGATGGCAGCCGGGTTCACCACGGGTGCCATCCTCGGCGGCGTATTGACCGATCTATTGTCTTGGCGTTGGGCATTCTTTATCAACGTACCTATAGCGATAGCCGTCGTCATGCTTGCACCGGCCATCCTGGCTGAATCCCGTCCTGCGCAGAAAACGAGACTGGACGTGCCCGGTGCTATCACGGTCACCCTTGGTCTGCTCGCCATCGTTTACGGCCTGTCCTCAGCAGCGGAAACCTCATGGGTCCACCCGATGACGCTGGGACCACTCCTCTTTGGCGCGCTCCTGCTCGTCGTTTTCTGGTTCGTTGAACGCAATACAGCTCACCCCCTCGTTCCAGTGGCTATTCTGCGACGCAGCACCATTGCTTGGGGAAACATCGCCGGGGCTCTGGCCTTCGTCACCGAAACATCCCTGGTTTTCCTGTTGACCCTCTATCTGCAAAAGACCCTTGGCTACACTCCCCTTGGTGCCGGGTTGTCCTTCGCCGTTCTGGGGCTGGGAACGGTTCTCGGCGGTATCGTCGGGCCCCGCCTCATCGGTCGGTGGGGCACCAAGAAGACCATCATCGTCGGTTTCACCGTGCAGGCCGCTGCCACCGGATCGCTGGTGTTGCTCGGGACCAATGGCGAGTCCATCATCCTGCTGCTCATCGCCACCTTCGTGGGAGGGGTGGCGAACCTTGTGGCAATCGTCGGTTTTATGGTCACCGCGACATCGGGTTTGTCGGATCACGAACAAGGTTTGGCTACGGGGTTGGCGACCATGAGCCAGCAAATCGGCATCACAATGGGTATACCGATTATGAGTGCCATCGTCGCAGCCCGGGTTCACCGGCTGGGGGCCGAAACATCCCTGACGGTGCTCGACGGAGTCTCCACTGCCATTCTGGTCAATGCCGGACTATGCCTCATCACTGCCCTCGCCGTGGCCGCATTCCTCAAATCTCCCGCACGAAACGACGCCTGAGTCGATAGACCCGGTTATGTCGGACGACACCATGAGGTGAGATGTAGACCGGTTCCTCGCCCCACACTCGTCGAAGCCAAGAAACATGCGCGTCCAGCGACCGTGTCGGTGGGCGCAGATAGGCTATTACCGTCAGATCGACGGGCAGACATAAGCATGGGAGATGCAATGACAGTAATTACCGACGCGCGCACGCACGAATCCGAGTTGCTCGCTCGAGTGCCCGGCCAGCTTTACATCAATGGCCAATGGATTGCCGCAACCGGCGGCCGCACCCTCGATGTCACCGATCCGGCCACCGGACTGGTCATTAAGACCATCGCCGACGCGACCGTGGCGGACGGCGCTGCCGCCCTCGACGCCGCCGACGCAGCGCAAGCCGACTGGGCCGCGACCCCAGCCCGCGTGCGAGGCGAAATTCTGCGCCGAGCCTTCGACCTGCTGCAGGAACGCAAGCAGGAATTCGCCCTGCTCATGACCATTGAAATGGGCAAACCGCTGCCCGAGGCGCTCGGTGAGGTCGCCTACGGCGGCGAATTCCTGCGCTGGTTCAGTGAAGAAGCCGTGCGCATCAGCGGCCGCTACGGTGCCAACCCCGAGGGTACCGGTCGCATGATCGTCACCCAACACCCGGTCGGCCCCTGCTTTCTGATCACCCCGTGGAACTTTCCGCTCGCCATGGCGACCCGCAAGATCGCCCCCGCGCTCGCCGCCGGCTGCACCGTCGTCGTCAAACCGGCCGCGCTCACCCCGCTGACCACACTGCACTTCGTGGCCCTGCTCGAAGAGGCCGGCCTGCCTGCCGGCGTCGTCAACGTCATCACGACATCGCAGTCCGGTGCGGTCTCCGAACCGATCATCGCCGACTCCCGCCTCCGCAAGCTCAGCTTCACCGGGTCGACCGCAGTCGGCAAGTCGCTCATCAAGCTCTCCGCCGAGAACGTGCTGCGCACCTCGATGGAACTCGGCGGCAACGCCCCGTTCGTCGTCTTCGCCGACGCCGACCTCGACAAGGCCGTCGACGGTGCCATCATCGCCAAATTCCGCAACATCGGCCAGGCCTGCACCGCGGCCAACCGCTTCATCGTGCACGAGTCCGTCGCCGTGGAGTTCGCCCGCCGCGTCACCGAAAAGGTCGAGGCATTCCAGATTGGGCGCGGCACCGAAGCCGGCATCACCATCGGCCCGCTGATCGACGGCAAAGCCGTCGCCAAGGCGGATTCCCTCGTACAAGACGCGGTTTCCCGCGGCGCGACCCTGCTCACCGGCGGCAACGCGATCGAGCGCGAGGGCACCTTCTACGCGCCGACCGTACTGACCGACGTCAGGCCGGGCAGCGACATCCTGCGCGACGAGATCTTCGGCCCGGTGCTCGCAATCAGCACCTTCTCCGACGAAGCGGATGCCGTCCGCCTCGCCAACGACACCGAGTTCGGCCTGATCAGCTATGTGTTCACGACCGACCTCGCGCGCGGCCAGCGCATGATCGAGAAACTGCAGACCGGCATGATGGGCCTGAACACGGGCGTCGTCTCCAACGCAGCCGCCCCGTTCGGCGGCGTCAAGCAGTCCGGCCTGGGCCGCGAGGGCGGGCTCGAGGGCATCCAGGAATATCTCTCGACGAAGTACACGCTCACGCCGGTGTCCTAGCCAACACGACAGAGGGAGTTGGTCTGTGACCGCGCGGTGAATCGCGGCCGGGTGCATCCGTTTCGCTGTCGACGGGAGAACTAACAGGTAAGTGGTTCGCGCTCGGAGGTCACGGCAGGCGACGTCGGGTTTGTGCTGTGGCCTTTCGCGGGCGGGAATCCGCCACCGAGTCGAAGGAAACTCACTATGCTGGTGCGCGCGGAGGTAAACACTCGAGGGGTGTGGACGCCGCCACCCTGCCCGGTTCGTGTTTCGGCCCGAAGGACCCACCCCCACGTGAGTGCATTCACCGACGATGACGCGGCGCTGGCCGGCGCCTTTCGGGAGGGTGACGAGCGCGCCCTGGCTGCGGCCTACGCGCGCTGGGGTCCGCTGGTCTTCACGATCGCGGTGCGCTCGCTCACCAACGCGGCCGATGCTGAAGACGTCACCCAGAAAGTGTTCATTGCGGCGTGGCGCGGTCGTGCCGGGTTCGATTCGGGCCGCTCCCAGCTGCCGGCGTGGCTGATTGGCATCACCCGGCACGTGATTGCCGACACCCATGAAGCGCGAAGCCGACGGCGGCGGCTGGAGCAAGCGCTCGCGGCGACCATTCCGACCCAGCATGTTGACGACAGCATCAGCGTGGTCAATCGGGTGCTGGTCGGCGACGAAATCGACCGGCTCGAGCCGGTACCGCGTCAGGTGATGCGCCTGGCCCTCTTCGACGACCTCACCCAGGTGCAGATCGCCGACAACCTCGGTCTGCCGCTGGGCACGGTCAAGAGCCACATGCGGCGCAGCCTGACCCGCCTGCGCACCCGACTGGAGGTGTCTGATGACTCCTACTGAGGCCGCCCACCTCGAGGTCGCGCACATTGACGGTGCCCACATCGGAGCCGACGATCTGCACCTGCTGGCGCTGGCCGAACAGGGCGCGAGCGCCCGGGAGTGCACCCACCTCGACTCCTGTGCTGCGTGCACCGAGGAATACCGCGCACTGCGAAACGTCGTGTACCTCGGCCGCGCGGCCGGGCCTGAACGATTGCTCACGCCGCCCGGGGGAGTCTGGGCCGGCATCCACGCAGCACTCGGACTGAGCGAGGCCGTGCGCCCAGCGCCCCCACCGACCGAGACGGATGCCGCAACCCGGCCGCAGGCATCCGCTATCGACGGCCTGGAGCCAGTCGCGGGCGGCCTGTCGTCCCGGCCCCGCCGACGCTGGGTGTCCATCGCGGCAGCCGCCGGCGTGGTCGGGCTGCTCGGCGGCATTGCCATCGGCGTCGCGACCACGACCGGAGGCGTGCCCCGGGAGCAGATCGTGGCCGAAGCTGCCCTCGACGCCCTGCCCGGGTGGACCGCAAGCGGATCGGCCCGGGTCGAGCAGACTCCCGACGGCCGTCGCGTCGTCGTCGTCGACCTCGATGCGCCGGCCGACACGAGCCTGCGCGAGGTCTGGCTGTTGAAAGCGGATGCGTCCGGCCTGGTCAGCATCGGATTCCTCGACGGCTCCACCGGCCGCTTCGCCCTCCCCGCGTCCGTCGATCTGGCCCAGTACCCCCTCGTGGACGTGTCGGCCGAACCCGCCGACGGCGACCCGGCGCACTCCGGTGACTCCATCGTTCGCGGCGAACTGCACTCGGATACCTGACAAATATTTCCGGACGGTGCATCCGTAACCCGCCAGGCCGGGGAAGTTGTTACCGAGGGAGGCAAAGCGGCCTTCCGTAACGACCCATGGAGGTAGCAATGCGCAAGTCCATCGCCGTCGGAGTATCCGCCGGTCTCCTCATCGCTCTCGCCGGGCTCGCGCCGGCGCAGGCGGCCGTACCCGCGGCATCCGCTGCGCCGGGTACCGCGTCGGTGTCCGTGCTGCACGCCATTCCCGGCCTGACCCTCGACATCTCGATCGACGGCCGCGTCGTCATCGACGACTTCGAGCCGGGCACCCTGCTCGGCCCGCTGAAAATCGCGGCCGGCACCCACACCGTCGACATCTCGGCTTCCAACCCCCTCGAGATCGGCGGTAGCGCCAACGGATCCCCGACGGCGAGCATCGCCCTGAACGGCGGGGCCACCGTGACCGTCACGGCCGGGCGCAGCTTCACGGCCGTCGCCCACCTCACCGACGCCGGCGTGCCCACCGCCACCCTGTTCAACGATGACACCACGCCGCTGGCTGCAGGGCAGGGCCGCCTCACGGTGCGTCACGTAGCGGCGGCACCCGCCGTCGACGTTCTCGCGAACGGCGCCGTCGCCGTCGCCGGCCTGACCAACCCGTCGGACGCGGTGCTCGACCTGCCGGTCGGCACGATCAGCGCCGTTGTGGCCGCCGCCGGAACCACCGCGCCGTTGCTCGGCCCGGCCGACGTCACGATCGCACCGCGCACCAACACGGTCGTCTACGCCTGGGGCAGCCTCGCCGACGGCAACCTCGCCCTGTTCGTGCAGACGGTGCGCACGCGGGCCGCTGCGCCGGCATCCGTTTCGGTGCTGCACGCCATTCCGGGCGTCATGGTCGACGTGTACGTCGACGGCACGTTGGTCATCGACGACTTTGAACCCGGCACCCTCACGAAGACGTTCCGCATTCCGGCCGGCAGCTATTCCCTCGCCATCACCGCAGCGGATGCCGCCGACGCGAGCGCCCCCGTGATCGGTCCGGTCGACCTCGCGGTCGCGTCCGGCCTGAACTACACCGCGGTGGCCCACCTGAGCGAGGCGGGAGCTCCGACCGCCGCCTTGTTCACGAACGACACGTCGGCACCCGGCGACGGGCAGGGCCGCCTGACGGTGCGCCACGTGGCAGCAGCGCCGGCCGTTGACGTGCTCGCTGACGGCGTGCCGGCCATCACCGGCCTGACCAACCCGAACGAGTCCGTGCTCGTGCTGCCGGTCGGTACCATCTCGGCCGCGGTTGCCGCTGCCGGTACCACGGCGGCGCTCATCGGCCCGGCCGACGTGGCCATCGCCGCGAGCACCAACACGATCGTGTATGCCTGGGGCAGCCTCGCCGACGGAACCCTGGCGCTGGCCGTGCAGACGGTGCCCACCCGGTAGCTTCAGCCCCCGAAGTCGGGTCACATGACACTCGCCGGGGACTAATTCAGGAAATCCAGCTGGGTGCATCTGTCGTGCCGGGTGTTTCCGGGCGTGTCGGATGCCGGCGCCGCCAGTTTTCCTGAATTGGCCCCCGATGGGCCGGATGACGGAGTTCGTGACACGACCCACACTCGGCCGCTAGAGCCGTTCGGGTCTGTGTTTACCCGCCCGTTCCAGTGGCTAATTCAGGAAATCCCGCTGTGTGCATCCGCCGTGCCGCGTGTTTCCGGGCGCGGCGGCTGCCGGCGCCGGAAGTTTTCCTGAATTAGCCCCCACACTGAGCCGGGGGAGCCGGGGGAGGCCGGGGGACGCGCGGGAGGCCGGGGGACGCGCGGGAGGCAGGCGGCGGGGCGCTGGCTAGACTTTGCGGATGCCCCTGATCGCGATCGACGACCTGAGCGATGCCCGACTGGTCGACTACGCCCACCTCACCGATGTGGCCCTCAAGAAGGCCCGCGGCACCGAACACGGGCTGTACATCGCCGAATCGGCCCTCGTGCTGGAGCGGGCCCTGCGCGCCGGTCATATTCCGCGGTCGGTGCTCGCTCTCGGCAATACCGCCGATGAGGCGCTCGCGGTGCTCGGCGATTACGCGGCCGCAGTGCCGGTGTTCGTCGGTCCCGGCGAGCTGCTGGCCGACCTCACCGGCTACATTCTGCACCGCGGCCTCATCGCCTCAATGAACCGGCCAGAGCTGCCCGACGCGGACGCCCTGCTGGCCGGTGCCAGCCGCATCGTCATCCTTGAAAACGTGGCCGACCCTACCAATGTCGGCGCCATTTTTCGCTCGGCCGGCGCCATCGGAGCGGATGCGATCCTGATCACGCCGCGCTGCTCCGACCCGTTCTACCGCCGGGCCATCCGGGTGTCGATGGGGACCGTGCTGCAGGTGCCGTGGACCCGGGTCGGCGACTGGACCGAGACCCGCGCCCTGCTCACCCGGCACGGATTCCAGGTGGCCGCCCTCGCTCTAACGCCCGACGCGGTCAGCCTGCGCGACTTCGACGGCACCCGGCATGAGCGCCTGGCCCTTTTGCTCGGCGCCGAGGGTGAGGGGCTCACTCCGGAGGCGCTCGCCGCGTCGGACAGTGTGGTGCAGATTCCGATGAAGCACGGCATCGACTCGCTCAACGTTGCCGCGGCGAGTGCCGTCGCGATGTGGGCGCTGTCCGGGTAGCGCTTTCTGACACCCCGACCCCGCGGGCCTAGGCTGGGGTCATGAGCAATGAAGCTGTCATCATCGACGTTCTGCGCACCCCGTCGGGCCGCGGTAAGCCTGGCGGAGCCCTCGACGGCATCCATCCGGCCGACCTGCTGGCCACCGTGCTGCGCGAACTGGTCAGCCGCAACAACCTCGATCCGGCGCTCGTTGACGACGTGATCGGCGGCTGCGTCAGCCAGGTCGGCGAGCAGAGCAACAACGTGACGCGTACCGCCCTGCTGAGCGCCGGATTCCCGGACACCGTTCCCGGCACCACGATCGATCGGCAGTGCGGCTCCAGCCAGCAGGCCACCGCCTTCGCCGCCCAGGCCGTGATGAGCGGCAGCGCCGACGTGGTTATCGCGTGCGGCGTCGAGTCGATGAGTCGGGTGCCGCTCGGGTCATCGACCGGCACCCAGGACCCATTCGGCACCCTCATGCACGAGCGCTACCCCGACGGCCTCGTCAACCAGGGCGTCTCCGCCGAACTCATTAACCAGAAATGGAACCTCGGCCGCGACGCTCTCGACAACTATGCGGCCCGCTCGCACCGGCTCGCCGCGGCGGCGGCCGACCGCGACGACTTCGGTGGCGAAATCGTGGCCGTCACCCGAACGGACGGCACCGTCGTGAGTGAGGACGAGACCATCCGCGCCGGCACCTCGCATGCCTCACTCGCCGGCCTGCGCCCCGCGTTTCGCACCGACGCCCTCGCAGCCCGGTTTCCGAAACTCGGCTGGCACGTCACTGCCGGCAACTCGTCACCGCTGACCGACGGCGCCTCGGCCACCCTGATCATGAGCGCCGGGCGGGCCGCGCAGCTCGGCCTCAACCCGCGGGCCCGTTTTCACAGCTTCACCGTGGTGGGCAGCGACCCGCTGCTCATGCTGACCGGTGTTATTCCGGCGACCCAGCGCATCCTCTCGCGGGCCGGGCTCGGCATCGACGACATCGACGCCTACGAGATCAACGAAGCGTTCGCGAGCGTGCCGCTGGCCTGGCTGCGCGAGCTGCATGCCGACCCCGACTGCCTCAACCCGCGCGGCGGCGCCATCGCCCTCGGCCACGCGCTCGGTTCCTCGGGTACCCGACTGCTCGGCACCCTGCTCAATCACCTCGAGATGACCGGCGGCCGGTGGGGCCTGCAAGCCATGTGTGAGGGCGGCGGCATGGCCAACGCCACATTGATCGAGAGGCTCTGATGAACATAGACGGATGCTCCGCGCTCATTACCGGAGGCGCCTCCGGCCTCGGCCTGGCCTGCGTTCGCACGCTGCACGAGGCCGGGGCCTCCGTCGTGCTCCTCGACCTGCCGGGCGCTCCCGGCGAGCTGATCGCCGCAGCGCTCGGCGACCGGGCCCGGTACGTGGCCGGCGATGTGACAAGCGCCGGCGACGTGCAAACCGCCGTCGACGCCGCGGTGGCATTGGCGCCGCTGCGTATCGTGGTCAATTGCGCCGGCATTGCGCCCGGCGCCCGCACGATCGGCCGCGACGGCCCGCTGCCGCTTGAAGATTTCGAACGGGCCATACGCATCAACCTCGTGGGCACCTTCAACGTCGTGCGCCTGGCCGCTGCGGCGATGCAGCGCACCGAACCCCGCGGTGACCCGGGTCGGCACGGCGGCGCCGAACGCGGCGTCATCGTCAATACCGCCTCGGTCGCCGCGTTCGACGGGCAGATCGGGCAGGCAGCGTACGCCGCGTCCAAGGGCGGCGTGGCCGCGATGACCCTGCCGCTCGCCCGCGAATTCGCGCAGAGCCTGATTCGGGTGGTGTCGATTGCGCCCGGAATCTTTGACACTCCCATGTTGCAGGGCCTGCCGCAGCCGGTGCGCGATTCGCTGGGCGGCCAGGTGCCGCATCCGTCCCGCTTGGGCGACCCCGAGGAATTCGCATTCCTGGTGCGGCATATAGTCGAGAATCCCATGCTCAATGGGGAAACTATCCGTCTGGACGGGGCGATTCGAATGCAGCCGAAGTAGGACTGTAGGGTCGAGGTATGGCAGTCATCTTCGGTACGATCCTTGTTCTGGCCGGGTTCGCCTGCGGCATCTTCGGTGTTCTGTCCGTGGCCTGGGCAAACCCAACGGCTCCGCTGCCCCTGTTCACCAGCCCGCCCAGCCGGCCGCGGGCATCCGTTCTGCTGAACGTCGGAGCCGTCGCGCTGGTCATCTGGGGAGCCAACCTCATGACGCCCGACATTGGCGCCTGGGCTTTCGTGCTGCTCATCGCGGCCGTACTGGTTCCGTTCATTGTCATTCGCACCTGGCACAACCGGCGGGTCGCCGCGCGGGCCTAATCGGCTAGGCCCGCTGTGACGGCTGCTGCTGCGTGATGCAGTGGATGCCGCCGCCGCGCGTAAACAGCGGCCGCGCCTCGACCGACACCACCCGCCGACCCGGATAGGTGGCGGCCAGCACGTCGCGAGCCTGGGCATCGGCCCGATCGTCGCCGAAACCGCAGGCAATGACACCGCCGTTGACCACGAGATGATTGACGTAGTTGTAGTCCACGAAGCCCTCGTCGTCGCGCACTACGGCCGGCGCCGGCAGGTCGATGATGGTGAATGAGCGCCCGGCCGCATCGTGCGCGTCGGCCAGCAGGGCGCGCAATTCGCGGGTGAGCGGGTAGTCGGGGTGCGCCGGATCGTTTTGCGCGTGCAGCAGGATTGTGCCCGCCGACGGCAGCGCGGCGACCATGTCAATGTGCCCGCGGGTACCGAAGCGGGTGTGGTCGCGGGTGAGGCCGCGCGGCAGCCAGACCACGTGCTCGGCGCCGATCGTGCGCCGTAGTTCGGCCTCGACAGAGGCGTGCGTGGCGCCGGGGTTGCGTGCGGGGTCGAGTTGCACGCTCGTTGTCGCCAGCACGGTGCCCTCGCCGTCGACGTGGATTCCGCCGCCCTCGTTCACGAGCGACGACCCGACAACGGCTGCACCGGCGGCCTCCGCAACGAACCGGCCGATCGAGGCGTCGAGGTCCCAGCTGGCCCACTCCTGGTCGCCCCAGCCGTTGAAGGTCCAGTCGACGGCGCCGAGGCGGCCGTCTGCGTCGTGCACGAAGCTCGGGCCGATGTCGCGCATCCAGCTGTCGTTGAGCGGAGCCTCGAGTATCTCGATGGCGGCCGACAGGTAGCGCGTCGCGTCGGCTTGGGCCGACGGGTCGACGACCATGGTCACCGGCTCGAAGTCGACGATCGCGTGCGCGACGGCGGCCCACGTGCGGCGGGCCTCGTCGGCCTCGGCCGCGGTGTCGCCCAGGGTGTAACCGCCGGCCGGAAACGCCATCCAGACGCGGTCTTGCGGCGCCGTCTCGGCCGGCATGCGCCAGGTCATGCCGTCGCCCCGGTGTCGGCCGCGCCGAACGGATGCGCCGGGTCGACCGCCGCCGTCAGCCGGCCGTAGCTGTCGGGCCGGCGGGTGGCCAGGAACGGGAACAGGCTGAGCCACTCTTCGCGCTGCGCCAGGTCGAGATCGGCCACGAGCGCCACGGACTCGCCGCGCGGCGCTTGCACGAGCACGCGTCCGAACGGGTCGGAGATGAACGACGAGCCGTAGAACGTGAGGTCGCCCTCGTGACCGTGCCGGTTCGGCACGACCATGAACAGGCCGCTTGTGATGCCGTTGGCCACGATGACCTGTTGCCAGATCGGCTGGGTGTCGAAGTCGGGAAACAACGGTTCCGACCCGATCGCGGTGGGGTAGGCGAGAATCTCGGCGCCGCCGAGACCGTACAGCCGGGAGACTTCGGGAAACCATTCGTCCCAGCAGGTGGGCAGGCCGAGGCGGGCGCCCGCCACCTCGTAGACCGGGTAGGCGTCGTCGGCCGCACCAGGCCGAAAGTAGGTGTCTTCGTAGTAGCCGGCGGTGACCGGGATATGCGTCTTGCGGGTGCGGCCGAGCAGATCACCGCTCGGCGACACCAGAATGGCCGTGTTGTAGCCGCGCGGGTCGTTCGGTTCGTCGGTTTCAGCGGGCTGTTCGAACAGTGACGCGTGCACGATTACCTCGTGCTGCCGGGCCTGGGCGGCCGCGAAGGCGAAGGTCGGGCCGTCCCGGAGCGGCTCGGCATCCGCTTTCGGTGTACCGGTGGCGCGCACGTTTCCGGGGTATCTGCTGAGGGTCAGCTCCGGCAGAAAGACGATGCGCGCGCCGGCCTCGGCCGCCAAAAGGATGCCCTCGGCCAACTCGGCGCGAAGCGTCGCGTCGTTGCCGTGCCAGCGATGCTGCACGAGGCCGACGCGCAGGGGGCCGCGATCGGGCTGGCGCACCCGGGTGGGGGAGGCTGGGCTGGCTGGTGCCTGGATCAGGCGCATAGTGTTCTCCTCGTATTGCACAACCCGGACCCCCACTATAGGCAGTGGGGGCATTCGCGCGGCCGAAACCTGCTCACGCGGCTGGCCTGCCACGCGCGCGGGCAGCGGCGGCGGGCGCGCGCAGCAAACGAAAGCGTCAGCGAGCTACTCGGCTGCGTGCGCCTCCAGAAAGGCATACACCTCGGAGTCGTCAACCCCCGGAAAGGTGCCAGACGGCAACGGCGACAGCACGTGGGCGTGCAACCGGGCACTCGGCCAGGCCCGTCCGGCCCAGCGCGCTGCCGCATCCGAGTTCGGGCGGCGGCAGCAGGATTCGTCCGGGCAGCGTGACACGGTGCGCTGGGTGGTCTCCCGCCCCCGAAACCACTTCGCCTGCGCGAACGGAACGCCGACGCTGATCGAGAATTCGCCGGCATCCGTTGACCCGGTCTGAGTGGCCGACCAGAACGTGCCGGCCGGGGTGTCGGTGTACTGGTAGTACTCCGTGGTGCGATTGGTGTGGGTGAAAGCGCTGCGCGCGCTCCACTGCTTGCAGACGTATTGGCCCTCGATCGATCCGGTGACATCCACCGGAAACGGCAGGTCGTCGTTCTCGTAGCCCTTTTGCAGTGCGCCGTCGCCGTTGACCCGCAGAAAGTGCAGGGTCATGTCGAGGTGACTCGTGGCGAGGTTGGTCAGCCGCAGCGCGGCCGCTTCGTGGGTCACACCGAAGGTGTCCCGAAAATCCTCGACCGACAGCTCGCGTTCCTGCTTCGCGTTGGACAGAAAAGCGACGGATGCCTCGCGCGGCATCAGGCACGCGGCCGCGAAATAGTTGATCTCGAGCCGCTGCCACAGAAACTCGGCGTAGCTGCCGGGCCGTTCGTGCCCGAGCAGGCGGTGGCCCATCGCCTGCAACGCCATCGATCGCAGGCCGTGCCCGCCGGGAATCGAGGCCGGCGGCAGGTAGATGCGGCCGTTGGCGAGGTCGGTGACCGACCGGGTGGAGTTGGGCAGGTCATTCACATAGATCAGGCTGAAACCGAGCTGATCAGCCATGACGCTCACTTCTCGGTGGGTGAGGGCGCCCGAGATGTGCCCACTCGCCCGCACCCGTTCCTCGACGAGTTCCTCGATTTCGGGAATGTAGTTGCCCTGCGCGCGCATCCGTTCCCGCAATTCGGTATTGGCCCGACGGGCCTCCTCCGGGGTGGCGATGGCCTCGCTGGCGCGGCGGGACAGCTCACGGTGCAAGCCAAGCAGCGATTCGATTGCGGGCAGCGGCATCCCCTTGGTCACCTTCACGACGGGCAGGCCGAGCGCCCCGTAGAGCGGATTCTTCTGCGCCCGGTCCAGTTCGATCTCGAGCGCCGCCCGGTTGTTGGGGGCTTCGCGGCGCAGCAGTTCGGCCAGGTCCACCGACAGGGCGGTCGCGAGGTCCTGCAGGGTTGAGAGTTTCGGTTCGCGGCGGCCGTTCTCGATCAGTGACAGCTGGCTGCCCGCCAGGCTGACGCGCTCGCCAAGTTGGTCGAGGGTGAGACCCCGCTCGCTGCGAAAGTGGCGGATTCGATGGCCCAGGGTGACCAGATCGGAGGCTTGAGTCGACATTCCTTAACAATATCTAAAAAACAACGGTTTTTAACTGGCAATTTCGTCGGTTCTATGTCCCAGATGGGGCCATCCTTGATTTGTGGCCAAAATTATGGTCGTACGCAACGTCAAGAAAGCAATGCAGCCCGACGTTCCATAAATTTGCACCTACCCGAGCAATACGGAAAGGCCAGAATATGACCCTCACCAACTCTTCCCTCCAGACCAACGGGGACGCGTTCCCGCCCCGTACGGGCAGCACCGACCCGAACCTGCAGGCGTGGGTCGATGAGATCGCCCGCCTGACCGAACCCGACGCCATCGTCTGGTGCGACGGCTCGAAGCGCGAGGCCAACGAGCTTTCCAAATTGCTCGTCGCCTCCGGCCAGCTCATCCGGCTCAACCCGGAATGGCGCCCCAACAGCTTCCTCGCCCGCACCGACCCGAAAGACGTTGCCCGCGTCGAGGGCCGCACCTTCATCTGCTCCACCGATGAAGCGGATGCCGGCCCCACCAACAACTGGGCCGAACCCTCCGCCATGCGCGCGGAACTGCGCGGCGTCTTCGCCGGCAGCATGCGCGGCCGCACCATGTACATCGTGCCGTTCTCGATGGGCCCGCTCGGCGGCCCCATCTCGCAGCTCGGCGTCGAGATCACCGATTCCCCCTACGTCGTACTCAACATGGGCATCATGACACGCATGGGTGAGACCGTGCTGACGATGATCGAGGCCGGCGACCCGTGGGTGCACACCGTGCACAGCGTCGGTTACCCGCTCGTCGACGCGTCGGGCATCACCCGCCCCGACGTGGAATGGCCGTGCAACGATGACAAGTACATCGTGCAGTTCCCCGACACCCGCGAGGTCTGGTCCTACGGTTCCGGCTACGGCGGCAACGCCCTGCTCTCCAAGAAGTCCTTCGCCCTGCGTATCGCGTCGGTGATGGGCCGGGACGAGGGGTGGCTCGCCGAGCACATGCTGCTCATCAAGCTGATCTCCCCGGAAGGCGGCGTATTCCACGTGGCCGCCGCGTTCCCGTCGGCGTGTGGCAAGACGAACCTGTCGATGCTGCGCCCGACCATCCCCGGCTGGAAGGTCGAGACCATCGGCGACGACATCGCCTGGCTGCGCCAGGGTGAAGACGGCCGTCTCTGGGCGATCAATCCCGAGGCCGGCTTCTTCGGAGTCGCTCCCGGAACCGGTGAAACCACCAACCCCACCGCCGTCTCCACCATGTGGGGCAACACCATCTTCACCAACGTGGCCCTGCGCGACGACGGAGACGTCTGGTGGGAAGGCCTCACCGACAAGGCTCCCGAGCACCTGATCGACTGGCAGGGCAAGGACTGGACTCCCAACTCCGGCCGTACCGCCGCCCACCCGAACTCCCGCTTCACCGTGGCAGCCGCCCAGTGCCCGTCGATCGCCGACGACTGGGAAGCTGCCGGCGGCGTGCCGATCGACGCCATCGTGTTCGGTGGCCGTCGGGCGACCAACGTTCCGCTGGTCGCTCAGGCGCGCAGTTGGAAGCACGGCGTGTTCATGGGCGCCACCATCTCGTCTGAGAAGACCGCGGCCGCTGACGGCATCGTCGGCGAGCTGCGTCGCGACCCGTTCGCGATGCTGCCCTTCTGCGGTTACAACATGGCCGACTACTGGGGTCACTGGCTCAAGGTCGGCAAGGAGCTCGGCACCAACGCCCCGGCCATCTTCCAGGTGAACTGGTTCCGCAAGGGCCCCGACGGTGACTTCATCTGGCCCGGATTCGGTGAGAACTCGCGGGTTCTCGAGTGGATGATCCGTCGCATCGAGGGCACCGCCGACGCCGTCGACACCCCGATCGGGCTGCTCCCGGCCGAGAACGGTCTGAACCTCGACGGTCTCGACCTGTCGAAGGAGGCCGTGGACCAGCTGTTCGCGATCGACCAGGCCAGCTGGCTCGCCGAGTGTGACCTCACCGAGGAATACTTCGACAAGTTCGGCGAGAAGGTGCCGCCGGCACTGCGCGCTGAGCTCGCGAGCGTGCGTTACCACCTCAAGGACTAATTTCCCGAGTGACAAGGCCCCGTCACGCAGGTGACGGGGCCTTGTCGTGTCCCCATCGGTCGTGCAGTGCTTTCCGGGCCCGGTCCCGGAAAACGGGCCCATGTTCTACTTGGGTTCTACTGGTCGTTGCAACACCCAGACTCTTGGGAGTTTGTATGACCACGTTAAACCCGACCAATGAGCCCTCGACCGACGAACAGAATCCG